>JAICEV010000063.1 GCA_025923975.1 Propionibacteriaceae bacterium | reverse complement strand
TCGGCAGCGTGACCGACCTCCTCGCACCTCCTACGGTGCTGATGCGCCCCCACTTCGTGTGGCGGGTGGCCACGAGCCGCACCAAGGAGGCCGATACGCGGAAAGCCCGGCCGGTGATCGGCACCCTTCGACCATGACCAGTCGGGCTAGCAAGGCCACTGCGCCCAGCGGTCGTGCCGGTTTGTCCGCCAGGTCACATACCGTTCACCTTTGGCCGGGCGCTCTCCTCAGTGCCCCGGGAGGCCTCTTACGTCTGCGCCGCGGCCTCGGCGTTGCGGACGACGACTTCGAGTGTGCGCTCGAGCTCTGCCGTCGGGCTGAACTCGACGACCTCGGTGCCGGCGTGTAATTCCGGCGTGTGGCCGGGCGGCGCGAAATACGCCTCGCCAGCCTCGATCGTGTCGGAGCGATCTCGGTAGTGGTAGGTGAGCTTGCCCTTGAGCACGACGCCCCAGTGCGGGCACTGGCAGCGGTCATCGGGCAGTCCGACGAACAGCGGCGCCATGTCGGCGTCCTCGGTGTAGGTCTCGAAGCCGACGGTATAGCCGCCGAGATCCTCGAATCTACCTTCGTACCCCGGTGCGGTTTCTGTAGTCGTCGCCGCCTGCTTTGAGATCTTCGGCATGGTTTTCTCCTCGGGTAGGACTGTTTGCAACGAGCGTCGCACAGTTCCCTCCGGCCCCGCCTGAGGAAGGTTCCCTATACGGTTCCCTGTTCTGAGACCAAGTAGTTGTGGGCGGCTGCCGCCGCTTGTGAACGGTTACGCAGGCCGAGCTTCATCAGGATGCTGGAGACGTGGTTCCCGGCGGTCTTGGTCGAGATGTACAGCCGCCTGGCAATCTCGGCATTGGTAAGACCCTCTCCGAGCAGTCGCAGGACCTCGGCCTCCCGGCGGGTGAGCTGGTGGACATGATGCCCAGGAAGCGGGCGGGACTCATCGCCGAGCTCGCGCAAAAGTGCCGCCGCGATATCGCGCTCGTAGCTCGCCCGGGCACTGTGGAGCACTGACATCGCACTTCGGCCCTCGGCGATCGCCGCCTGCCGGTCGATCTCGCGAAGCGCACGGGCAAGGTCCAGTCGGGTGCGGCCGACCTCGAGCTCCATGCCCAGTCGAGCGAACATCGCAATCGCGCGTTCCAGCCGCTCGAGCCCGCCTTCGGCGTTCCCTACCGATGCGACGCGTCCCTGTGCCCGCTCGGCGTACGCGCGGACGCGGTCGGTCTCCGCTGTCGCCGCCAGGGCCTCCAGTGCGCCCGCCGCCTTGGTCGCCGCGCCCAGGTTGCCTTCAGCCAGGCGCGCCTGCACGAGCAGGTCCAGAACTGACACAGCAAGAAGGTTCTGCACCCCGATCTGGCGCAGCCGGCGCTCGAGTACAACTGCCGCGGCGGCCGGCTCGCCGCGTGCGAGATGGAGCTCGGCGCGTGCCCGGACAGTCCAGCCGTCGCCGTCGGCACCAGGCAGTATCTGCTCGGCCTCCTCGAAACGGCCCTGGCGTACGAGGAGGTCCGCAAGCCTGGCGCGAGGATCCACGCAGCGTCCGCGCGTTCCGCTCAGCTCGACGATCTGGAGAGTTCGAGCAAGTTCGCGTTCGGCGTCCTCGAGGCGGCCGCCCGCAATGAGCGCCTCCGCGCTGCAGCAGCCGCAGAAGCTCATCACAGGCAGCTCGCGGCGCTCATGGGTCGCCTCGCCGAGCAATCGATTCCAGTGGCGCAGCCGGTCGACGTCTCCGGTTTGGTCACAGGCGGCGATCAGGGCACAGCACAGCTCGCCCAGCGTCTCGAGCTCGCTGGCTTCGCCTCCGAGTGCTGCCGCCATGGCCTCGTCGAAACGCGACATGCCCGACTCGACCGCGCCGACGCGCACCTCTGCCAGCCCGAGCCGCCCGAGGGCGGTGATCTCGAGGTCGGGATCGCCCAGTCGTCGGGCGATCTGGAGAGCCGCCTTCGCATGACGGCCAGCCTGCAGCGGGTCGCCGGTGCGCTCGCTGCGAACAAGTTCGAGACGAGCGTGGTCGGCTCCCTCTGGAAGCTGCTCCAGCAGTCCCGCGGCGCGCGTCAGCCAACCGCCTGCCGCGGGCGAGTTACCGAAAGCGGCCTGATACTCATGGGCAATCCACAAGCCCATGTGCGCTGCCGCAGCAGCCTCGCCCCGGCGGCGATATCCGGAGTAGGCGTGCGTCCGCTGGGCGATCGCCTGACCCGGGCCGTCCGTCCACCACAACGCACGACCAAGACCTTCGCGAGCGGCCGGATCCTCCCCGTTGTCGAGGGCGGCCTCGAAGGCCGCGCGGGCGGCCGTCCAGTCGCCTGACGCGAGCGCTGCCTCTCCCGCTGCGAGCGGGTCGACGGCCTGCTCAGCCATGATGTGATTGTCGCACCTGGCTGACAAAATGCTCCTTCTGGAGCTTAGGACTCAGCGGTCCTACCGTCGGGCTGGACGACGAGCCAGGTGCCTCCGAATTCCTCGACGTTATGACATAGCACTTGGTACTTCCCCTCGTGGGCATAGAAGTAGAGGGGGTGGCCGGCGTAGGTGATCTGCATGGAGCCGTCCCGGCGTTGAGTTGTGCCGAGCAGGCGGGACCGAACGGCGCCGGTGCTGCGCGGACTTCCTTTGGTTAGTACCGGAGGCCACGCCTTGGCGCAGTCGCCGTAGCACTGGGGTCGGTCACTGTCCTCCAGGTCGAAGAGATAGATCGCCTGGCCTGAGGCGTCGTACAAGATCTGGCCGAAGTTGCTGTCGGCCACAATGATCATGGTTCCTGCTGGCTCACCAGAAGCGCGTGAGGTGGGTGAGGGTGGTGCCGATGAGGTACTTGGTGGGGAGGATGAGCTGTTCTGAATCGTTGGGCTTGCTGATGTTGGATTCGCCGAGTTGGGTGGCCCCGACGTCGATGGGGTGCTGCAGCCGACAACCAGCAGGCACAGCATGAGAACGAGACGCCGCATGTGACAAGTGTGCCGGGGTGAAGCCTCTGATGCTCCTGCCGGACAGTTACGCTGACCGCACGGTCGGCAGCCGCGATCCTGGTTTGACAACACTCAGGGGCAGCTAAAGTCGGACGTTGGCCGAGCACCGTGAGGACGGTCATTCAGAATGGTGTGACGTAAGGCCCAGAGCAGTCTGGGCACAAGGGATTTCAAGATCGTAAGCGCTCCCCACATGACTCCCTACATGGTCTTTATCGGGCCCTAATTCTTGCTCATGGTGAACGCATCAGATGGCGCCGGAAATGCGTTTCACTAGGGAATATCGCCACACTATCTCATTGTTGATCATGGACCATTTCTAATCTGTCGGTCGTAGGTTCGAGTCCTACCGGGGGCGCAAAACGTGGCTCTGGCTAAGTGCTCTAGTTTCGAGATCCACACACGAGCGGCGTCGCTCCCCACAAGTGGCATCGAATGATCCCCAGGTCCTGCGCAGGCCGCGTACTGAGACGCCGAGCCCGGCGCCAGCACGAGGCTGACGGTCGACGTTCCGGGTCGTCGACGTTACCGGCGGACGTCACCGCCTGACGTCGTGGACTGCTGTCGTGGTCTGGCTCGGTCCCTTCCGAGAAGCCGGGCGGCGTAGCTGTTCGGCTCGAGACCCTCGCTGGAGGCGTCGCAGCGGAGGATGTCGCCAACCCGGTCGGGATGATGGCCGTGGTCGATCAGAACACCGATGGCTCGGTTGATGGTGGAGAGCTCGGACAGCCCGGACACTCCGGAAACCAGAGCGCTTGGCGGCGCATCGGCATCAAGGGTGATTCCCCGATCGCCGTCGACGGGGCGGTGCCGCCGGTCTTCGCCGTCTGAACCGTCGGTGGATCGGTCAGTCGAAGTGGGTACGTGGAGGGCGTAGCTGAGGTCGGCGGCGAGATCGACGAACGCGCCGGCGGCGGCGGCGTAGAAAGTGACCCGGCTGTCAGGGTCGAATCTTGGCCCGAGGACCGTGAGCGGTATCCGCAATGAGGTCGTCGCTGTCCGATGTGGTGCGATCCGGGTCAGCGTGACCGCGTGTCCGTTCTGGCGAATTGTCAGCTGTATACCGACGTAGGAGGGAACGGCGGCTTCGATGTCGGCGGTAAAGGCGGCCAGTGACGCGTCGAGCGCGTCGTCGAGGGCGTTGCCGTCGAGGCTGATGCTGTCGCTGAATGGGTGGCGGCGGGTGATGAGAACTGTGGTGAGCTCCACTAGTGATGCTCCGAAAAAGCGGACCCCGTCCGCTGAATAATTCTGCCTGGATCGGCCCCGAAGAGACCGGGCCGGGAGGATCGCAGCTGTACGGATGAGAATCGTCGGTTACGCCGCGTCTAATTTCGACTGTACGCCGCCGGCGGCGTGAGACCTAATGAGGTCCTGGGGCCATGTCGCCGACAGCCCAGCCAATTGGGTCACCGGACGTTTATGTTGTAAACTTTGTCGTACTGCATGTTGTAGTCGGCCTGGGGCCGGAGACGCCGCCGCTGTACACGCCGCGCCTCACGAGCGATGAGTAGCTACCGCCCAGGCACATACCCGGATAGTTGCCTCGAATGGGCCATTCCTTTGACTTCTTTACTTCTTCAACCATCGGATACCACAGCCCCTTCTGGTGTTCCTGCGCGCGGCACATCGGCGTCCTCCGACACCACCCCCGGGAGCCGCGCGCCGCGGTCTACCAAGCCCGGGAGTTCGTTCACGGCGCTGACTCGCACCGTGCACGAGATGGGGTTGATGCGCCGTCGCTATGGCTACTACTGGGCCAAGTTGATCGGCGCTGTCGTTTTCCTGACCGTCTGGGTGGCCGCCTTCGTGTGGATCGGCGACTCTTGGTGGCAACTGGCCAGCGCCGCAGTCCTGGGTGTCGCCATGACCCAGATTTCCTTCCTCGGTCACGACGCCGCACACCGGCAGATGTTCAAATCCGGCCGCTGGAACGACTGGGTCAGCATGATCATCGCGAACCTGCTGGTGGGAATCAGCTATGGCTGGTGGCAAAGTAAGCACACCCGACACCACGCGAACCCCAACAAAGAGGGCGTGGACCCCGACATCGCTCTACGGGCGGTTGCGATGACTCCGGCGATGGCGACCCGGCACCGCAACCCGCGGCTGAGGTGGCTGGTGGCTCACCAGGGCTGGTACTTCTTTCCGCTACTCCTGCTCGAGGGGTTGTCTCTGCACACCGACGGACTGAAACGAGTCTTCGGCAGGGGCAAGGTCGAGCGCCGCTGGGTCGAGATCGCCTTCCTGACCGTCCGCCTCGGCGGGTTGGCCGCTTTGGTCCTCGCGGTGCTGCCACCGGGGAAGGCCGTGGCCTTCCTAGCCGTTCAGCTTGCCGTGTTCGGCCTTTACATGGGGTCCTCGTTCGCCCCCAACCACATCGGCATGCCGCTGGTATCCCCGAAACTCAAGCTGGACTTCCTGCGACGGCAGGTGCTGATGAGCCGCAACATCACCGGAGGACCGCTCATCTCGATCTTCATGGGCGGGCTCAACTACCAGGTCGAACACCACCTGTTCCCCTCCATGGCGCGGCCTCATCTCCGCAAGATCCAATCGTTGGTGGCGTCCTACTGCGCCGACGAAGGGGTCCCCTACACCCAAACCAGCCTGTGGCAGTCCTATCGGACCGTTATCGGCTACCTCAACACGGTTGGACTAAAAGGCAAGGACCCGTTCCTCTGCCCCCTCGTCGCCCAACGCCGCGCCCTTTGACCCTAACCACTCCAAGACAGTCCGATACGTTCGACCAGGCGCCCGCACGTGAGGTCGCGAGTCGGCGAGATGTAGGTCATCGCCGATGACCGGATGGCCAGACCTTCGTGATCTTCGTCGATGAACAACTCCTCGAACGTGGCCTGGTTGATCTATAGGCTGCCAAGCGGTCGGCACCCTCCTTGCAAACTAATGACTCCACGCAGTAAGTCTGGACGTGGCTGGGGCCGGAACGTTGGTCGAGGACTCGGCCGTCGTAAGGTATGCGCCCTATGTCTCATCGCAGTGCACGCTCGGGTTCCACATCTCGAAGGTGCCGGCAGGGTTGTCCTTCCAGACCCAGGCATGCAGCGAATAGAACGGTGGCAGACCGTACCTGTTGGGTGCGTCGGTGAAGTTGAACTCCTGGCCGAAGAGCATCGGCGCCGGAGTAACCGGCTTTCCAACCCCCAGCGTGGGCGGCTGTGGTTGCCTGGCGTCCCAGTCGGATTTGATCACCACATACTCCAGCGCTGCCAGGTGTCGCCCGCCATGCCGATCAGGCGCATAGACCAGGGCTTCGGGATGCGTCGCGTCAATGGCAGGGTCTTTCACTAAATCGCCCTTGACGTAGTGCACTCCCATCGCACCCATCTGCGGCTCGGCGATGCAGGTGATTCCGGCAGCGTCGGCCAAGATCGAATAGCCGGCCTTCTTGGCGACTGTGAGGTTGTAGTACCTGGCCGTGGCCGAGCGAGCTGGGTCAGTTACCGACACGTCGGCCTGGTGCTGCTCACAGGCGAATGCGGCAACCGCCTGACCCATGACCAGCATGGCGCTAGTAGCCGCCATAGCCAACGTGCGGAGGTTTCTCATGACCCCTCCTGCACTTCGTAAATCTCTTCAGCGACGAGGCCATGCGCCTCGCGATGAACCGTCGCCGCGGCATCGGCGTTCGGAGCCTCAACAAGGCAAAAGATCTTTCCGTGATTCCCGTCCACTCAGTAGCGCAGATAGCTGACGTCGTAGCCACCCTGAGTCTGCAGGTCGGCCCGGTGAGCTTTGCCCACGTCTTCGAAGGACACTGCACCATCGAGGCTGTGGACGTCCATGTAGAGCGGCATGGCTCCTCCTTTGGTCGGAAGTTTGGAAACGACCGTAGGAGCGCATGATCAACTACTTATGGGAGCTGATCTCCCATATTTGTCAAGAGAACTACCTAGATTTCGTGGGTCACCGATACCCGGTCTGAATGAGTCAAGCCCAGTTTGAGGGCCTCCTCGGCAGCGCCCTTCCGTGTGGTGACGCCGAGTTTGGCGAGAATCGCGGACACGTGATGCTCCACGGTCCTAACCGAAATGAACAGGCGTGCCGAGATCTCCTCGTTGGACCGGCCTTGAGAGAGAAGCTCGAGAATTTCCTGCTCGCGTGTCGTCAGGCCTCGCGGATGCGTCCGTGCTGCGGTACGCGGACCGGTGGGAATGGAGCGGATGCCCAGGCGCGCATCTTCTGGCGAACCAGGCGCGCGGCCGCCTCGGCGCCAAGATCAGAGAGCCGTGTCAGCGACTCTCGAAGCAGGGTCTGGTTCAGCTCCGATCGTGCGGCATCGAGACGGCCTTCGAGCCAGTACGCCTCGACCCGTGCTAATCCCACAAAGCTCAGCCACTCCGGCTCGTCAAGACCGATGGCTAAGTGCATGGCCTCGTCCAGACGCGGCCAGTATCCGTCATGTCCTCGACGTGCCATCACTTTCGCCTGGCAGCACAGCGGCTGCATCCGGTTTGACGGGGAGATCGAGCGCTCCTCAAGCATCGTGTGTGTGATGGACATGCACTCATCCCAGCGGCCAAGTTTCTCCAAGACGCCAACCCGCTCCCCGAGCAAGCAGTTGGTGAATGTGCCGATGTCGTGTACGTCGTGGTAGGCCATGGCCTGGTTGTAGATCTGCTCACCCTCTTCATGGCGGAGATCGCCGCAATACCGCCAATACATATCCACAAAAACTGCTCCGACTTGATACTCATGGCCGCCGGACAGCGCGGTCTCCAGGGCTGCCCGCACCAGGGGCGTCCAGTCACCACCCGTGGCATAGACCACGTAAGCCTCATTGCAGAGAGAATCGCTGATCACGTCACCCAGACCAAGTCGTTCTGATATCTCGCGAGCTTGCCGGGTGAGCTCGAGGCCTTCCTCGTAGCGACCTCTGCTCAGGTGGTGATGCGCGAGGGTGTTGTATGCCTTTGCCAGCTGGCGGGTGGGCCCGAGCGGCCTGACCAACTTCAGTAGCGCGTTGGCGGCCTGACTGGAGTCCGCTCCGCGGCACAGCCACCACAGATTCCCGGCAAGCCTTAACAGCGAATCAGCTTCATGTGTGGAGTCGCCCAGCTCATGCCACAGTGCCACTGCAGCGGAGCACGTCTCCACCAGGTCCTCCCGTCGATCAACGAAGTCAAGTTGCTGGGCCAAGTTGTCCAGCAACTCAGCTCGAGCTCGGAGATCAGTCTCTGGCAAGAAACGTAGGGCACGCTCATACTGAGCCGCAGCCTCCCGACGGGCACTCAGTGCAGCGGCACGACGTCCAGCCCTCGGCGCGTGCGCGAGGACGAGCTCCGCGTTCCCTGCACCCTCCGCGTGGAAGGCCAATCGTGCATCGTCGTTGCAGCCCGCAGAGAGCAACGCGTCGATGATCTTGGTGTGAATCGCTGCTTTTCGGTACGGCGGGACGGCCGCCTCAATCGCCACTCGCGCTATCTCATGGCGGAATCGAAGGTCATCTCCGTCCTTGATCAACAGACCGTGGCTGATCAGCTCATCCACGACCAGCGGGTTGTGGACCAGCGATACCAGTAGCTCGGACTGCATTCGGGAACCGATCAGCGCGGCGACCTCGAGCGCATCGCGGGCCGGCGTACCCAACGTCCTCGCCCGGGCGAGAACAGCATCACGGATGGATGGCGGCAGGGCGTCGTTGCCCGCCTCCAGCACCTCGGAGACGAAGAACGGATTGCCGGCGGTCAGCCGATGCAGTTCAGTCGGGTCAATCCCTGTGCCTTGCGCCAGCGTCGCGACTCCGGCTGCCGATAGCGACGGCAAGCTGAGCCGGCGGGTCGCCCGCTGGCTTGCGAACGCTCCGAGCGTGAGCCGCAGCGGATTGTTGGCCATAATCCCGTCGTCGCGGTACGTAACCAGAAGCAGCACGTGCACGTATTGGATCCGGCGGCTGAGATAACTCGGTAGATCGAGCGTTGCCTCATCGGCCCATTGGACGTCCTCGATAGCGACAACGGTCAAAAGTCTGCAAATCGCTGAGTTGTCGGAGCAGCGCGCTGTACAGCTGGTCTCGTTTCGCCTCAGTGCGGCAAAGCTGGAGTAGCTCACCATTTGTTTGATTGGCGATATTAATCAGAGGGCCGAGCGCGGCAGGCGTAAACAAACCATCGCAGCCTGCCCAGAGCCAGCGCGCACCCTACGTTCGGGATGCGAGGCCCCGATGCCGGCCGATGTAGTGAAGTCTGGCTTGTAGCAGCCGAGCATGTGGATCACGAGCGATGCCGGCACCTGGCGGCTCCAGCGTTGGTCGGACCGTGATGTCATGCAGCATCAAACGATGCGGGCCGTGTTCGAGAGTTTGCCGGGAGATGGCTACTTCGTGCAGGTGCCGAGGATGTTCCACCTCAACCTGACCGACGTTCCGCTTCTGATCTATGCACCGTTCGGCAGAAGCGTGGGTTTATTCGGGCCGATCGATGCCCATCGAGCACATCGCATCGTCAACGCCTACACCCTGGCGTTCTTCGACCGTCATCTCAAAGGCCTGCCGGCAACGCTGCTCGATGGACCCGCAGCGCAATACCCTGAAGTGCGCTTCGACACGCGCCGGCCTTGATCCACTTCCCCATACGCAATCACATCCTTGCCACAGCCGGGTGCCGCCCGGCCGGAGGTCGGGAGAGCCACCGGTCGCGGCCTGTCAGCGGTGAATGTGGTCGAGGTGGAGCATCTGTTTGAGGACGTAGTCGAGCTCGTCGTCGTTGAAGATCGATTTCCAGTCTTCCTTGATGATCTTGGCCCGGCCGTAGTCCATGGCGATCAGGCAAGCGTCTGAGAATGGGTTGTCGCCGCGCAAGCCGTTGGCGAGGGCGACCTGGACATGGCCCATCAGCATGGCCCGGGCGGCCGGTTCCGGCACGCCCACGGTGTGGATGGTTTCCTGCAGAGCGTCGTTGAGCAAGTCGCCGATCATGCAGACAACGACCTCGACCAGCGTCGGCTCGAGGTAGGCGAGCTGCTTGACCGTTACCCAGTGCACGTCGACTACAGGGGCGTACATCAGTCGGATCGCCGTTTCGGCGAGTGCCTGCTTCTCCGCGTCGCCCGATCCCAACGCGGCGACGACGTCCTGCGGTGCCGCAATTCCGCCCAACGTGTCATTGAGCTCGGCCTCGGTCTTGCGCTGCAGAAACACCGACGGGTGACAGGGGTGCGCGACGGCGTACTCGATGTCGGATCGGTCGTAGAGCAGGTTGGCGTACGCGGCGGCTGGGTCGAGGGTCAGCACGATGGTGCCAGGTTGGAGCTGCGGGACCAGCTGCTCCGAAACGGCACCGAGGGCGATGTCGGGGATGGCGAGAATGACCACGTCGACGTCGCGGACGGCGGTGCCGGCGTCAGTGAGCGTGCGGCCGACGTCTACGGTCCGCCGCTGACCGGTCGTGGAATTTTCAACGTAGCGGACGTCGTGCGTGCTGCGCTGCAAGTTGTTGGACACGCGCATGCCCATCTTTCCGCCCGCACCGACGACGGCGATCTTGAGCTGCTGTCCGGTCATGCCCCGTGACTCCTTAGGTAGCTGAGGTTGTGAAGGTTCCACTCGTTCTCGGTGCGTATGGTGCTAGCGCTGTCACCTTGCCAGGGCAACCAGTGCTCGATGATCTGGCTGAGACCGCGTTCGTTGGCGCGGGTGGTACTGACCAGGTGCTGGTAGTTGAGGGAGTCCATCGCCGAGCGGGCAGCCGGCGAGGGTGAATCCGACCCAGCCTTCGCGTCGGCTGAACGCGAAGTCCTTTACGTGGACATTCCAGACATAAGGCGCCACCGCTTCCACCGTGTGCGTGGGTAGCTCGAGGGCGGCGACGCAGTTGCCCGGGTCGACACAGATGCCGACGGCTGGTGAGTCGACGCGGCGGACAATGTCGACCATGGTGGCGACTGGAATCTGTTCGTAGGTCTCCAGGGGGAGAACGACCCCAGCATGCTCGAGCACCGGGGTCATGGAGGCCAATAGGCTGATTGCCTCGTCAGGGCCGGGGCGATGATTGTCCGTATTGATCATGCTGCGCAGCATGTTGGCGTCAAGCCGGCGCGCGATGTCGAGATAGCGGCGCAGATGCGCGGGCCGGACGCCTCGGGTGCCAAGTTCCAGCCGAACACCGCGGCGGGTGGCGTTGCTGCGAAGGCGGTCGAGATCAGCCGGCTCGTAGGACTCGATCAGGGGATAGTCACAGATCTGAACAGGCTGACGCCGAGGTCGGCGGTCCGGTCGATCATCTCGGGAAGGGTGAGGGGGTTGTCGGCAGTCTCGTGCCACTGTCAGAAGTGGGCGTAGGTGCCCAGGCCGATGGTCATCGGGCCACCGCCGGCCGGGATCCGGCCAACGCCTGCGCCTCGTCCAACACAGCGACGAGCGGGGCCGGGTCGTGGGGGCACGGGCCCACGAAAACGCCGATGTTATTGAGCAAGCGCCTCATTCCCAGCTACTCCTAGGTCGACATCGAATGCCGGGCGGCTCTGATTTCTACCCGGGTCGGTGCCGGCTGTCGGGGCTACTGTGCCTTCCTTCCGCGCTACGCGTCAACCGGTTGACCAATTTTTGGTCGACCGGTCAACCACTCCTGTTAACCTGTGCCCATGCCGCGCCGTAGCGCCGATGAACTACGCCCGTCAGCTGATGAATTAACGGCTGCCTTGGGCGGGAACATCATGAGCACCACAGCCGTCGCCGAAGTGACGCGGCGCCTGCTGGATTTTTTTACCACCGGGCCCCTCCAGCCAGGAGATCGACTTCCTCCCGAGCGGCAACTGGCTGCCTCGATGGGTGTCGGCCGCTCCGCGATCCGGGAGGCGCTGGCCGCGCTGGAACTACTCGGCGTTGTCGACGTCCGACCTGGATCTGGCACCTATCTGCGAGGTCGGGCTTCAGAGCTGCTGCCACAGACCTTGTCGTGGGGCGTCCTGATCGACGCGCCGAAGACCCGCGAGCTGATCGAGGTCCGCCACGGGCTCGAGGTGCAGGCCGCACGGCTCGCCGCCGGGACCGCGAGCTCCGATGTCGTTGCAGAGCTCGAGGACCAGCTGGCCACGATGGAGTCACACCTCGACGACTACAGCGCCTTCGTGGCTGCCGACATGCGCTTCCACCAAACGATCGCCGGCGCGGCGCACAACGCCGTGCTCGAGGATCTGCTACAGAGTGTGCGCTCACTGATCCGCGTCTGGGTCGAACGAGCGCTCGACGACTCGGACCATGCGCGCCTCGCATGTGCCGAGCACCGCGCCGTCTTGGATGCGCTGCGCGCCCACGACAGCGTTGCCGCGGCCCACGCAATGAGCGCGCACATGGACACCGCCCGCCACCGCCTGCTTGGATTCCTGGACACCTCG
>JAICEV010000062.1 GCA_025923975.1 Propionibacteriaceae bacterium | reverse complement strand
GGCTAGCCTGATGACTTGGGCGCAGCTTGGAGTTTGTGGCAATTCCCGGCGTTCCTACCCAACGGCATCCACAGTCGGGCCTGGCCCTCCGGCACCAAGGCGACGGTGGCGACGCCAGGCGATGATCAGTCGGCTACCCGAACCCACGGTGGTCGTTGCTGGTGACCATTGCTGTTGTTGGTCACCGCTCCGGCCGAGGGATCCGTGCATTACATGTATCGCACCGGGTGGAGGTCCTGACCGGTCAGGACCTCATCCCCTGCTCTGGACACAGCGGCGAAGCTAGCGTCTGAAGCATCCAGCGTTGTGGCGACGCCACGGCATTGGCGCTGTGGCGGCCGTCCAGCCCAGGCATTAAGGAGGGCGTGACGGGCGGTGTTACGTGTTGCTGCAGGCTTGTTCCTCATTCTCCACGGGCTCATCAACGGCGCGATCTGGGTCCCACCGCGACGTGATACCGAAGTCACCGGCTTTGGTTCACAAGCGTCATGGCTGTTCGCCCGTGTTCGACCCGCCGTGGTCGCACTAGCGCTCCTCGCGACCAGTGGATTTGTGTTCTCCGGGGCTGCCTACCTTGCGCAGTCATCTTGGTGGGCGCCGATCAT
Organism: Propionibacteriaceae bacterium; assembly: GCA_025923975.1. GTDB lineage: Bacteria > Actinomycetota > Actinomycetes > Propionibacteriales > Propionibacteriaceae > Microlunatus. Next base: position 11,780 of record JAICEV010000062.1, on the reverse strand, counting down.
CTTGGTGGGCACCGATCGGCTTGTTCGCGACTGCGTCGCTGGCGCTCATCATCGCCACCTTCACGCCCTGGTGGAGTGGAGCAATCATCATCAACGCGTTGATCATCTACGCAGCCTGGAACACCGCCGTGGCGCAGCTCTCCGGGCAGTAGACAGCAGGGCATGTGTGATCCCACCTGGAGGCCAGCCATGACGCGCAGTACGACGCTCCATCGAGACAGCAGCGCAACCGCTGCCGGTACCTCGACTCGACGGAACCCCGAGTGGAGGGCCTTCAAAGCGGTTGGCGTTCTCACAGGCCTACTATTCGCCGCAGCCGGAGCCGCCTGGGTTTTGTTCCGGCGGGATATGGGCGACGCACGATCCCGACTCGCCGCGCAACCGACCCAGATCTGCAAGTCAAAGTACGGGGACATTCAGTACCGAGTTGTCGGCAGCGGGCCACCGGTGCTCGTTTCCCATGGAATCACGGGCGGTGTCGACCAGGCGGAAGCCATGGTCACGCAGTGGCGGATGATGTTGCCCGACGACTACCGGTTCATCTACCTCTCACGGTTCGGGTACCTGCGGTCCTCGGTCCCCGACGGCGCAACGTCGAAGCTCCAGGCCGCGGCCTACCGTGAGCTTCTTGATCATCTTGGCATCGATCGCGTCTTCCTCGCGGGCACGTCAGCGGGTGGGCCGTCGGCAATGTGGTTCGCGATCGACTATCCCGAACGAACCAGCGGCTTGATCCTACTGTCATCAGCCGTCCCGGGGCCCGAGCCGGCTTACATGCCGGATGTGGTCGCTGAGAACGACCTCATCTACTGGGCTGCCGTGAAGTCCAGCCCTGAAAGGCTGCTCGGACTGCTCGTTCCCAAGTCGATCATCACGACGATGACCGATGAGCAGAAGGACTTTGTGGTCAAAAATGCCTTCGTGGCAGCCATGCCTATCTCGGAGCGCTCGGATGGGATTCTCTTTGACAATAAAGTGAGCCTGCCCAGGGTGAACGACATACCGTTCGAACAGATCTCGGTGCCGACGTTGATCATCCAAGCGGTGGACGACCCCCGCGAGTTCCACGGGGGGCAAGAAATGGCGCGGCGCATTCCAACCAGCCAATTCGTTGGCTTGACGGGTGGCCACTTCCTCCTCACACATGGGAGCGAGGTTCGCGCAGCGATCCACAATTTCATCGCGAAGTTTCCCGAATAGATGGCAGCAAGGACTAGAAGCGGCAGCCGGGACACTCAACCGGTCTCTACTCGCACTTCTCACCGACAAAAGTTGTCTATCCTCACTCAATCTCTCGCGCCCTCTAAGTAGGCCAGGGTGCGAAGGACCTAATTCAGCGGGGAGTGTCGTAGGCAGCATGAACGTCACCTGGATTACACCGATGAGAGATCTGTCAGGCCCTTTGGCCTCTATCGCTGTCAGGCTCTAGTCGCCACCCGCTGCTCGGCGAGGACCCGCTGCAGCAGCTCGCCAACGCCATGCACCGCGCATGGCCCGCCACGCGACTTACGGTGACTCTCGGCTGGCCGACATAGGGACGTCTACGGACGTTGTTGCCGCCGATGTCTGGGGGTCAAGGGCTCGGCGACTTCAAATCTCGTGGGACACGAGATTCCCTGAACTGTCGTTGGCCAGCTCGGCCAGCCGGAACGCCGGAGGGGAGTGCGAGTCTCCGTCGATGAGGGAAGCGGTTTTGGGCAAGCAGGCAATGAGGCATGGAGACCTGCAGCATCCCAGGCGTACGCGAAGCGTCATCGCGAACATCGCCTGCAACGCGCCACCCGGCTTCGCAAATTGCGGTTTCGGCACGAAAGTGTCAGGCAGCTAGAGAGGAGGTGCTCGTAGCGCTTCAACCATAGATAAGTTTCGATTCCGCATAGCGGTCACCACAGCAATGGCTCTGGCAAGGTCACATACCGACGGCGGCAGGCGTGGAGCCGGCAGGTACGATTCGGAAGAAGTCCGGAAGTGATTGCCATGTCTAACACTGAGCCTCACACCACTAACGACAAGGATGTGCGTGAGGAGCTTCCGGTCTTTCGCAGCGAAGAGATCCGCACACAGTTGATGGCGATCTACGACGAGGCGCTGCGTCGCTGGCCAGTCCCGTTTGAGACATTCTTCGTCCCGACGCGCTATGGGAACACGCATGTCATCGCATGTGGTGATCCGGCGTCTCCGCCGCTGCTGATGTTGCACCTCGCGGCGGTGGGCGGCTTCGTATGGTCCTCGATCATCGCCCCGCTGAGCGACAAGCGTCGCGTCTACGCGCTGGACACGATTGGCGATGTGGGAAAGAGCGAACTGACAGACCCGAGCAGATACCCGAAAACCGGCCGTGAGTACACCGCGTGGCTTGATGACGTACACGAGAGGCTGAACATCACGCGGGCGGACGTGGTTGCGGGATCGATGGGCGGGTGGATCGCGATGAACCACGCGATCTATGCACCCTACCGGGTGCGGCGCCTCGTCCTGCTTGGACCAATGGGGTTGCCAGCTTGGCGCACCACACTTGCAGTCTTGGTACCGTTCGCGTGGTATCGGGTGCGGCCAACGGAGGCCAAGTTTGACCGCATCATCTTCCGGTCCTTGGGGGAGGGCGCACGGGTAAACCGCGAATTCCGGCCCTGGATGAAGATCATGGGGCAGACCAAGCCGCTCGTGGGGCAACCGATCAACATTCCCGCCCGCAGGCTTGGGATGATCAAGTCGCGGACCTTGGTCATCCTTGGTGGAAAGGATGGGTTGATCGGGAGCGCGACCGCCGCCGCGAAACGCGCTCGGAACATCCCCGGCTGCGAGATCGAGATCCTGCCGAATGCGGGTCACCTCATGAGCGTGGATGAGCCGGAGTTCGTCAGTGCACGCATCGTTAACCTTCTGGAATACTGACTGCTCGCCAAAAGGAACCGTGCTGGCCTGGCTTTGCGCTCCCGCTACCGCGGAGATGACGCTGTTCGCCAAGGCCACAAGCAGGTTTACGAGGCCTACCCTCGACCTGATCCGACAGCTATCGAGTCGCGGTCCCAACGCAGCCACACTCCGGAGCTGCCCACCCCGATTGCGCTGAATACGCTGCACGCGTAGCCGTTAGTGAGCCTTGCGGAGCGGGCCGTTTGCTTTCCTTTGCCGCTCTCGCTGTCAGCTCATGCACGAGCCGGGGAGCCTACAGGCGGGAGTCGCCGTTCCAGGTCCTAGCTGGGGATGATCGATTGGACGGGTGGCACAGGACGTAGGTGAAGTCAGAGAAGACAACGCCCGGTGGTCCCCACGTATCGCACAGGACCCGGTGACAAGTCACCGCCGATAGCTAAAGCAGTTCGTCGTCGCCGAATGTCAGCGCCGCCGTGTAACTGCTCCACCTCAGTAGCAAACTGCTCGACCGCAGCCTGATCGCTAACATGATCCGATGTGTGGATGCGGCTCGGTCGTTAGAGCTGATCATGCTTGCCGTATCCAGCAGCCGATGTTGATCAACATCAGCGAGAGCCACGCTCGTTCCGTGCTGGGCGAAGTTGATCGCCAGCGCCCGCCCTAAACCAGAACCGGCTCCCATGATGGCCACAACCTTCCCGGTTAAGTCCCTCATGATCAGCAACCCTGAACTACAGTCTTGACTCGCATCTGGCAATGCCCTCCATCAGAACGCCTCCATCGCCAGGCTGCATACTTTTAGGGGCCTTGGTCCTTGATGCCACGCGGGCGCCTCCGCTTATGTGTACTCGATCTTGACAGTCAGCAATGCTCGTTATCCATATAACCACACCCTGAGGCGCGCCTACCAGGTGATCATGACGACCCAAAACGTCCGTGAGCAGAAGCGCTGGCGACGTGCTCGACATGTGACCGCGAGGTCAGCCAGCAGCGAGCACTTCGAAACTCGTCCGTTCTGCAGCTGGTGCCGAAGGGGTCACGCCGCCTCGGCTTCGTGCCAGTTGACGAACCGCATCGCCGCCCGGATCAGATGCACCAGACAGGTGCGCTGAGCGGCGTGCCCGCCACCGGGAGTTGGCTGATCGGCTGAAGGCCTCTGGTGCGCTGGACCAGATCATCCCCGCCCAACGCCACCTCGCCGGCATCGATCGATCTACCAGGCCGCCGACGCCGACGCGGCACGGATCCGTAAGGGCTATCTGGACGTGCTTGCAGCCGGTCGCCGGAAGAACATTATCCACGGACTCATTGAGATCGACGTCACGAAGCTACGCCGTTTGCTCCAACAGCGAGAGGCCGCCGGCGAGCCACTCTCATCTACTGCAGCGTTGTGTTTGCCGTCGCAAAAGCAGTGACGAGGACCGCATCATGCACGCGTATCGCCGGCGCGACCGAATCATCTTGTTCGACGACGTCGACATCAACACCCAGATCGAGGTTGAGGTTTCGGGCCAAAAGATCGTGAAGTCACTCCTGATATGTGCCGCGAATCGCGAGAGCATTGAGCAGCTGTCTCGTGAGATCCGGGCCGGCAGCGCGGTGACTCCGGTGGCGACCGGCGCTATCGCGGGACGTTGGCATTCCTCACTATCCCGCGCCCGATTCGGTCGCTTCTGTGGCGAGCGGTGATGTCGAATCCGATCTGGTTCAAGCGTTTCGGCGGAACCGTCGTCATGAGCTCGATCGGTATGTTCGGCCCGGGTGGGGGATGGAGCATCCCGATCACGCCTCCAAGCTTGATGATCACGATTGGCGGCATCGACACCAAACCGCGATACTTCGACGGCAGCTTGCAGCCGCGGGAGATTCTTGATGTGACCGTATCTGTTGATCACGACTTGATGATGGGGCTATTGCAGCCAGATTCGCGCGGCGGCTGGCTGAATTTATCGAAGTGGCCGACGGCCTGCTCTCTAACCAATGATGAGTTGGCCGAGAAGGCCGGCTCGGTGATCAGGGGCGTTTGCCAGATCAGGGACCTTCGGCCATTGCCGCGCGCCGACCGGCTGCGCTGGGATAAGCGTGAGGTGGCTGGCTAGGCCGGCAAGGAGTGAACGGCTATGAGTCACGGCGTACTTAAGGAAACGACTATCGAGAACGTGATCGAGATCGCGGCGCCCGCCGAGAAAGTGTTCGACTTCGTGGTCGATGTACGAAATGAGCCGCAGTGGAATCCCCAGATGTTGCAGGCCGAGATGCTGACTCCCGAGCCCATCGGGGCAGGCACGAGGTTCCGGGTGAGATTTGGCAGGGGCGTGGGGGAGGCATTGATCGAAGACATTCGGGTCAGCCGTCCTCGTTCGTGGGCAGCAATAAGCCAGTCACGTGCGCTTGATGTTCTAAGTGAAGGTCAAATCGATGAGACTTCGGATGGCTCCCGCCTGGTTATGCGCATGCGGCTGCATCCTCGCGGCACCTTGCGCCTGCTCACCCCGGTCTTGGGAGTGTTCATGCACCGCACTATGGATCAGGACCTGCGCAGGGTGAAGGCTCGTCTCGAACCTGACCCATCGACGGCGGTCCAGGCGGCGCCGATGGGCGACACCTTCGTTGAGCGGGTGCCAGTGCCTGACCTCTGCTCACTCCGGGCGGAGACGGAAACGGCACCGATGAATATCGCGCTCATCGGAGTTGTCGAAGAGTCACCGCTGACTGGCCCCGATGGTGCTATCGATCTGGACCGCATCCGCTCCTTCATCGAGGCCAGGCTGGCCCCGAGCGCCCCAGCTGCTGCGCACCCTGCGACCCACTCGGCTCGGCCAGGGCACCCCAGCCTGGATCGACGCATCTCACTTCAACGTCAGCGAGCACGTCGTCTTGGCTCCGGCCGACCGGCCGCTGACGACTGAAGATGACTTCCTCAGCTGGTGCGCCGGCGCTCGCTGATCCCACTTGATCGCGCTCGGCCGCTCTGGCGATTAGACATCATCCCAGAGCTTCCAGGCGGCCGTGCAGGGATCGTATTAGTGCTGCACCATGTCGTCGCGGACGGGCTTCGGGGCGTGGCGCTGGTCACCTCATTGTTGGATCCGACACCAGACGAAGTCGCCGGCGAAGGGGCTTGGCGGCCCAGACCGGCTCCTACGGGTCTGGAGTTGATCATGGACAACCTGCGGAGTAGGTGGGACAGCGTACGCCGCTTCCGGCCGTCACGGCTGCTGAGATCGGCGCGTACGCTGCGCGCGCTGTCGCGCGCAGGTGGAGGCCCTGCGCCCGCCACCTCACTCACCGGGCCGATTGGTGGCAAGCGCCACCTCACAGTGCTGCGGTATCCCATCGACCGGCTTCGAGCCGCCGCGCATGCCCGCGGCTGCACCATCAATGACCTGCTGATCGCCGCCGTGACGACAGGACTCCGCGATATGCTCAGCAGGCGCGGTGAATGCCGGGACGGGCTTGAGCTGCGTGCCTCGGTTCCGGTCGGGGCACGTGGCGCCAGCGAGGGTGGCATGTTCATCGCTCGGCTGCCGGTTGGCGTGCCAGACGAAGCCGAGCGGCTCAAGATCATCATGCAAGCCACCGCGACAGGAAAAAGCCGCCCAGATCAAGGTGTGGCCGGAATCGTCGCGCTTCCCGCGAGCCTGGCGCGATTCGGCGTGGCGTGGGCCAAGCGGGCGGCGGCCACACACATCAACCTGTACGTAACCAACGTTCCCGGCCCGACATCCACCTTGCACTTCGCTGGTGCTCGGCTGATGGAGGCAGTGCCGCTGGCACCGCTCGTCGCCGGTGTGCGACTGAGCGTGACCGCGCTCTCCTACGGTGGCCAATTCGCGGTGTCCCTGCTCGCCGACGACAGCATGCCCGATCTACCGGTTCTCGCAGCTGGCGCGCGCGGCGCGTTCGAGGGTTATGTCGACGCAAGATCAACAAGAACTTGATCCTGCTGCAACTGGAAAGTCACCGAGTTCGAGTTGCGGCGCCATGATGTCGACACACCGCGCTAGATGTTGATCGCATGTTCGAGCTGGCCAAGCGCCGAGCGCAGGCGCCCTTGCGCGAACCGCTCTGCGGTGACGTCTTACAGCTGCGCCACGTGCCCGGCAGTCGTCACGGCTGCCCGGATACGGTCGATTTCGAAACCGCTACCCTCGGACAATGCTCCACTCCCTGTCTGATTCGATATGCACGGTATCGACGCCGGGAACCTCAGATTTCGGCCTTAACGGCGTTGAAGCAGTGATGGCATATCGCCCCAGGCATGGTGAACCTAAGCGCGGGTCTTCCCGCTGAGTGCTGACCGGCGCATCAGGTTTTTACGGGTCAGTCGCCAGGTGCGAACGAACTCCGGCGTCGCATCTCCACGGATCGATCCACGGTCGGATCGTGCCCGGGAGAGGCCGATTTTCGAACCGACGCTCGTGAGTATTGGGCACGAATTGGGCACGGATTTGACGTGATCAACTACAGCAGAGCCCGGATTGGGGGCTCAAAAGTAAGGCCTGACAAGGCGCTTCGGTATATCGCGCGCTGATGATCATGAAATTCACATGACCAGCCTGGGTATTCTTGTCATCTGGGTGTTCGAATAACTTGGGCACATTGAAGGCTGAGTTGGCTAGGAGCGATGCTCTGGAGCGGGTGACGAGAATCGAACTCGCATGGCCAGCTTGGAAGGCTGGGGCTCTGCCATTGAGCTACACCCGCGTCTCCGTGATGATCTTGAGCGCCCTGAGCCACCCTCTATACAGTCACGGAGTCGGGGCGACAGGACTCGAACCTGCGATCTTCTGCTCCCAAAGCAGACGCGCTAGCCGCTACGCTACGCCCCGGCCGCCCGGCCTCGGCCGAACGCTCGCGGACGAGTGTAGGACACACCAGCTTGCCGACCAATCCGGTTGGTTGGAACCTGCCGCACGAGGTTTGGCCGGCCTGAGCTAGCCCCGTAGGATTACCGCGGCTCAGCGCGAGCCATTTCGGGCGGTCCATTATTCCGTCCTGTTCACAATCACAGGAGTCACCAGCGTGCCCAGCACCGTCGAGCAGTTGAGCCCTACCCGGGTCAAGATCACCGTTGAGGTGCCGTTCGCGGATCTCAAACCCAGCATGGACAAGGCGTACGCCGAAGTCGCCAAATCCGTGAACATCCCGGGGTTCCGGCGCGGCAAGGTGCCGCCGGTGGTGATCGACCAGCGCTTCGGGCGGGGCGTGATCATCCAGGAGGCCTTCAACGACTCCTGGCAGCGCTTCTACGGTGCGGCCGTCACCGAGAACAACCTGTCGCCGCTGGCCCAGCCGGATGTCGAGGTCACCAAACTAGAGGATGGCGACGTCATCGAGTTCACCGCTGAAGTCGACGTACGCCCCGAGTTCGACCTCCCTGACTTCTCCACCCTTACTGCCGAGGTTGATGCGCTGGAGGTGCCAGACACCCTGGTTGATCAACAGCTCGACGTGCTACGCAACCGCTTCGGATCCCGGGAAACCGTGGAGCGCCCGGCAGCTGATGGTGACATCGTCACAATCAACCTGGTCGCCAGCCAAGACGGCGAGCCGCTGGCCGACGCTACTGCCGATGACGTGGAGCACACGATCGGGTCAGGCCAGATGTTGGAGGGCTTGGACGACGCCGTCATCGGGTTGTCAGCAGGCGAGTCGGCGACCTTCGCCTCGAAGCTGGTCAGCGGTCCGCTGCAGGATGAAGAAGCCGATATTCAGGTCACAGTCACCAAGGTGCAAGCCTCTGAGCTGCCCGACGCCGATGACGAGTTCGCCCAGGAAGCATCGGAATTCGACACCATCGAGGAGCTCCGCGCGAATATCGAGGACCGCCTCACCCGAATAGCCCGACTGGAGCAGGCCAGCCAGGCCCGGGACGCCGTACTGGAGACCCTGGTCGGGCAGGTTGATATCGAAGTACCCGAGCACCTGCTCAACTCCGAGCTCGATTCTCGCCGGCAGCAGATCACCGAGCAGCTCGCACAAGCTGGGCTCACGCTCGAGCAATACCTTGCCAACATCGGTGAAGATCAGAGCGAAGAAGAGTTTTGGGCCGATCTTGAACAGCGGTCTGCGCAGGCACTCAAAGCGCAGATCATCTTGGACAAGGTTGCCGAGGAGCGCTCAATCGATGTTGATCAGAACGAGTTCACCCAACACATCATCCGCAAGGCGCAGGCCGACGGTGTTCCACCACAGCAGGTCGCGGATCACCTGAAGGAACATCCGCACCACATTGAGGAGTACATGCTCGAGATCCGCCGCGGCACGGCGCTGGCCACGATCGTCGAGTCCGCTACGGTGACCGACTCCAATGGCTCGGTGGTCCAACTGGCCAAGCTTCAAGATGACGGCACTTACGCGGACGCGGATGCGGCGCCGAGCGATGTCGACCGCGAGGTCGTTGAGCAGCCAGCTACGGACCAAGAGGCCCAGGCGCCGAGCGTCTGAGCTCAGCTGAAAGACCGAAGATCATTTAGCAAATTTGGTTGTGAACTAATCTAATTGTTACGATTCATAGCGCAATGCTCTAAATAGCGTTAAGAATCTCGCGAATTGACTGCGAAGCGGCTTGATCACAAGCGAAGTCGCATTTGGACGTCGATCGGCTCCTATGGGCCACCCGCCAGGGGGTCGAGGCTCAAGCGTCTTTGGGGGTGACGCTCGGGGGGATGGGCCGGGGGCGCGAAATGGTCAGGCCTGGGGGAGAACCGTCCGGGCCGGACCATTTTCGCGTTTCGGTGATAGTTGAGACACACCGTAAGCAACCCTGACTCGCCTTCTGCGCCCACAGCGAACACGCATCGTTTCCCCGAGACTCGCCAGACGCGCCGGGGTAGGTTCGTCAACGTGAACCCCACTCCCGGATCTCCCTTCTTGAACCAGCCCATGTGGACACCTCGTAACTACAACTCTGGCAATCGCAACGGCTTCGGCCTCGACGACAACGTTTACCAGTCCTTGCTGCAGAACCGGATCATCTTCCTGGGCTCTGAAGTTAAGGACGAGAACGCCAACGCCATCTGCGCTCAGATGCTCTTGCTGAACGCTGAGGATCCAAACAAAGACATCTACCTCTACATCAATTCACCCGGCGGATCGGTCGACTCCGGGATGGCGATCTACGACACCATGAAGTGGATCTCCAACGACGTTGCGACCGTCGCGATCGGTTTGGCTGCATCTATGGGTCAGTTCCTGCTCTGTGCAGGCGAAAAGGGCAAGCGGTACGCCTTGCCGCATAGCCGAATCATGATGCACCAGCCCTCAGGCGGTCTCGGCGGCACGGCAAGCGACATCCGGATTCAGGCCGAGCAATCGCTGCACATCAAGTCGACCATGCAGAAGCTGATCGCGGAGCACACCGGTCAGACGCTCGAGCAAATCGAGGCAGACTCAGACCGCGACCGGTGGTTCACCGCAGAGCAGGCTCTGGCATACGGCTTCATTGATCACGTCTTTGCGACTGCGGCCCAGATTCCGTCGTCTCAGGCCCCGAACCAGTGAAGGAGCGAATTGAGATGAGCAGCAGCTTTGGGTCGCCCTTCGCCTTGGGCCAGCCTTTCTCTCCAACGATGGACTACTACATCCCGCAGTGGGAGGAGCGTACGTCGTACGGCATGCGCCGCATCGACCCGTACACCAAGCTCTTCGAGGACCGGATCATCTTCCTCGGCACCCCAATCTCAGACGACATCGCCAATGCCGTGATGGCTCAGCTGCTCTGCCTGCAGCAGATGGACGCCGAGCGTGACATTGAGATCTACATCAATTCACCCGGTGGCTCGTTCACCGCTTTGACCGCGATCTATGACACCATGCGATACATCAAGCCCGACGTACGCACGGTGTGCCTCGGGCAGGCGGCCTCGGCCGCCGCGGTGATCTTGGCAGCAGGCACCAAGGGCAAACGACTGGCGCTGCCGAACAGCCGGATACTGATCCATCAGCCAGCAACCGAGGGCGGCTACGGGCAGTCCTCCGACATCGAGATTCAGGCCAGGGAGATTCTGCGGATCCGGTCGCTGATGGAGCAGATGCTGGCTGAGGACACCGGCAGGACGACAGAAGAGGTCAGTCGAGACATCGAGCGGGACAAGTATCTAACTGCGGAGCAGGCACGCGATTACGGGATCATCGACGAGGTCTTGACTTCGCTTAAGGCTGTTCCGGTCTAGTGGCATGGTGAGTCTGACAGCTGGACGAAATGTCCTGCACTTGGAACAGTGGTCAGGCTAGGGTTGGACACCGAGCCACACGACCGGGCATCGGAGAGGAGGCGGTGTGGCGCGCATCGGAGAAAGCGGCGACTTGCTGAAATGCTCGTTCTGCGGGAAGAGCCAGAAGCAGGTCAAGAAGCTGATCGCTGGTCCGGGCGTCTATATCTGTGACGAGTGCATTGATCTCTGCAACGAGATCATTGAGGAAGAATTCTCCGAAGGCGCTGAGGTGGGCATGCTCGATGAGCTACCCAAGCCGCATCAGATCCGTAATTTCCTCGATAGCTATGTGATCGGCCAGAGCAATGCGAAGAAAGCTCTGGCCGTCGCCGTCTATAACCACTACAAGCGCGTCCAGGCGCAAGCAGCCAATCCCGGGCGGCGTACCGAGGACGACGGAGTCGAGCTTGCCAAGTCCAACATCCTGCTGATCGGGCCCACCGGCTGCGGAAAGACCTACCTCGCCCAGACGCTGGCGAAAATGCTCAATGTGCCTTTCGCAATCGCGGATGCGACCGCGCTGACCGAGGCGGGCTACGTCGGTGAGGATGTCGAGAACATCCTGCTCAAGCTCATTCAAGCAGCCGACTTCGATGTCAAGAAGGCAGAGACCGGGATCATCTACATCGACGAAGTCGACAAGATCGCTCGGAAGAGCGAGAACCCTTCGATCACCCGTGATGT
>JAICEV010000061.1 GCA_025923975.1 Propionibacteriaceae bacterium | reverse complement strand
GTCGGCAATGCTCTCGACCTGCAGCAGCGAGGTGTGGCCGCCCGACACCAGCAGCGCAATGCACCGCTCCGGGAGGGGCCCGTGCTCCAGCAGATCAACGGCAACGTGCCCAACCAGATGGTTAACCCCATACAACGGCTTGTTCAGTGCGTATGCGAGCGCCTTGGCGCTGGCCAGACCGACCACCAGCGCACCCATCAGACCGGGCCCGGCAGTCACCGCAACGCCATCGATCTCCGACAAATCGATGTCTGCAGTAGCGCAGGCGCGTCGCAGCGTAGGCACCATGGCCTCCAGGTGCGCACGGCTCGCCACTTCCGGCACCACGCCACCAAACCTCACATGCAGCTCAACGCTGGAGGCGACCTCGTTGGCCAGCAGCTTATGTCCCCGGACAATGCCGACGCCGGTCTCGTCGCAGGAAGACTCGATACCGACAATGAGCGGCCCACCTGCGTCCGCACTCGAGCGAACGCTCATGGTTCCGCCACCCTGACTGGAATGCGGTCCGGCCAGGTCTGGAGGTCATAGAGCTTCAAGATCAACGCATCTTGGCCGGGTCCGTAGTAGTTCCGGCGAGCACTGAATTGCTCGAAGCCCAGCTGCTGGTAGAGCGCGATGGCCGGCTCGTTGCCATACCCGACATCCAAGATCACCTCTCGCACCCCGTGCTGCCGCACCCTCTCGAGACCAGCGCGCACCAGGGCGGTTCCGATTCCGCGGCGACGACTGCGCGGCTCCACGACAAGGCGATGCACGTCAGCGAGCTCACCGAGAGTTTTGATCGAAATCACACCGACCGGGTGCTGCGCACGGGCGATCAAGATCGTCCGGCCTTCGCCGAGCAGCTCGCCGCGCCAGCTGCGCTCGCTCCACTGCTCGGCGGCAGGGAAACCGCCCCGCTCCAAAAGCATGATCGCATTCAGATCATCTTGACGAGCCGGCAAGATGCTGATCTCGGGATTGCGCAAGGCGTCGATCATCGTGGCGCGCCCTGGTAGTGCAGCACCGACTTGGGACGGGTCAGCTCGGTCGCATCGGGATGCCGCAAGTAGAGCGGCTCGTGACCGGCATCAGGCAGCGTCGCACCGGTCGTGGCGAGCACGGCGGGATCCATCGATCTCGGGCCGGACACTGCTAGCAGCTGATCGGCATAGATATCGGCGGCGGGTCCGATGACCGGCAATCTCGGCACATCGCCGGGGCGGGACACCTTGGGCTCCTCAACCCGGATACCGCGAGCGTTGTAACGAGCCCAATAGACCTCCCGACGCCTAGCATCGGTCGCCACTACGAAGTCTTCCGGACCTTGTCCAACGAACTGCGCGGCTAGCACGTCCAGGCTGCAGACGCCACGCAGCCCGATGCGCAGTACAAAACCGAGCACATGCGCCGTGACGACGCCCACCCGGAGACCGGTAAACGGTCCCGGGCCCACACCGACGACCAGCTGGTCGAGTTCGACGGCGCGCACTTCGGCGGCATCGAGGCACTCAGAGACAAGCGGCATGAGTTGCTCGACATGAGCCATCTGGTCGGAAACGGTCGCCGTGGCGAGCACCTGGTCTCCCCGGGCCAGCCCAACGTTGACCACTGTCGAGGTGTCCAGCGCGAGTACCAGCGGCGTATCAGTCATGATCATCACCACGTAGTGCGCCGAGCTCCACGCCACGCCATCTGGCTCCAATCGCCCGGATCGTGACCACCCGCTCGCTGTCATCGCTGACGGCCGAGAGATCGGCCGGTGAGGTCCAGATGTCGATCTCCAGTCGCTCCTCGGCAAGACCTTCGGCGATGCCCTGTCCCCACTCGACCACAGTGATCGAGTCAGCTATAGCCGCGTCCAAGTCAAGATCATCAAGCTCGTACGAGGTCGACAGCCGATAGGCATCCACGTGCATCAAGGTTGGCCGGCCGATCGCCGAGGGGTGGATCCGGGACAACACAAACGTCGGAGAGATGATCGGGCCTTCTGAGCCAAGTCCGCGGCCGATGCCCTGCGTCAATGTGGTTTTCCCAGCGCCAAGATCACCACCGGCGATGATCACATCACCACGCTCAAGCAGCCGTGCCAACCGTTCCCCCAGCCCTACCATGGCCTCGCTGGTCGGGACCTTGAGCGCCATCGGCAACGGCTTGGTCAAGATCACACCGTGTGGGACAGCGCGATCAACAACAAACCCGCGGTGCCGCCAGAAGCCGAGGAACTCAGGAAATTCCGACCGGGTGAAGAGTTCGACCCGCTGAAAGCCCTGGACAGCCGCGAGTTCCTCGGCCGCAGTCACCATGGCAGAAGCGATGCCGTGCCGTTGCAGCTCTGGATGAACCGAGACGCGGGAGAAGGTCGCCACACCATCCGCAGCTGGCAGCATGACGATCACCCCCGCCGGCTGGCCGCTGACCTGGGCGAAGATCCCAGTGCCACGCCGTAGGCTGGCAGCCAAGGTCTCCGCGGTTTCAGCAATGGCAGCCGAGGGTGGATCGACTGCCGGGCGCGCCCGGAAGGCGCTGTGAATGACCTCTACCATCGCCGCCGCATCCTGCGGCGACGCGATCGAAACCACAAGATCAGAAACCGAGACGCTCACTAGCGGCCATCGTAGTGTTGTATGGCCATGCCCTCGCGTACTCTGCTTACCAACCGCTCCAGCGCGCCACTGAAGATCTCGTGCTTCTCGATCATGCCCAGGTGCCCACACCTCTCGACCCGGATCGCCTCGGCATTCGGAAGCAAGTCGATGATCCGAGCCGTGTGGTCAATTGGGGTGATGACATCGTCCTCACCGCCAACGACGACGGTCGGTACGGTGCTGACGATCTCGAGAGCCTGATACTCATCCAGCTCCCGAAACGCCGGAAGGTAGTCAGCCACCACCTCAAGAGGAATCTCTGCAAGCATCTCGGAGGCGAAGTCCACATACCTTGGCGGCACGTCCGGTCCAAACCCGAGCCGGCGCGTCACCACAAAACCCAGATCGCTGCCAGCCCGGCGCCCCTGCGCCACGAGCTCTGGTATCCGGTTCAGGCCGGACATCATCGGCTCGGCGATTCGGTGGAAGGTCCGACCTGGTATGCCCCGAATCGGTGAGTGGTACGCCAACTCGCCAGCTGAAGTGCAGAACAAGGCGACGCCAAGGATCTGAGTACCGAACAGTTCAGGACGTGTCTGCGCAAACCTCATGATTGCCATACCGCCCATCGAGTGCCCAATCAGGATCACCGGTCCGGGTCCTACGACCTCCTCCAAGACCTGATGCAAGTCCTCAGCCACTTGGGGAATCCGGCAGAGCTCTGCTTCGGAGCGACTCGACCTGCCATGCGAACGCTGGTCATAGAACACCTGGCGCAGCAATCCGCGGAAGTGGAGACGCTGAAAGTGCCAGCAGTCGAGGTTCAGGCCGTATCCGTGGACGTAGAGCAGCGTGGGGTCATGGGCACCGCCCGCATCCACCTCGGTGTGGAGCACGACTCCGTCGGGAGTGGTGACGTCGGGGCCGTCAGACCGCAGCGAGAAGAACTCCTCAAGGTCAGCCTCGGAGTTGCGGGCGATCCGCTTCGACACAATCCTGCGTTCCAGTTCGATGCCCAGCGCGATCCCGCCGCCCGCCAGCGCTGCCACGCTGGTAACGAAACCCAGCCCCGCGGCCAGCCCGCCGCGTTTCGGCGCCATCAGATGTCCTCTTGGCTGGCATTGAGATAGCGACGTGGCACGCGGCTTCCGATCCGGGTGACGATCTCGTAGCCGATGGTGTCACACCACGCCGCCCAGTCATTGGCAGTTGGTTCGCCGTGATCACCAGAGCCGAGGACAATTATCTCCTCGCCTGGCTCGGCGAGATGTTCAGCGCCCAGTTCGACGACGAACTGGTCCATACAGATCCGGCCACGGACCGGGACCCGGCCACCGGACCAACCCACCGATGCCCGGTTTCCGGCGTGCCGGGGTATCCCGTCGCCATAGCCCAGCGGCACCAGACCGACCGTGGTTGGCGTCTCTGCGGTCCACGTCCATCCGTACGAGACGCTGGCTCCGGCCGGAATTTGCTTCACATTGACCAGCTGAGCACGCAACCGCATCACCGGCCGCAAGGCAACCCCGGCAAGCGCCGCAATCCCTGGAGCCGGATCGACGCCGTACGCCGCAATGCCGACCCGCACCAGGTCCAGCCGTGCCTCCGGGACTATCAAGGCCCCGGCCGAGTTAGCAAGGTGGCGCAAGGTCGGTTCCAAACCCTCGGCCCTGGCTTGCTCGTACCCGCGCTGGAACGCCTCGACCTGCACAGGAATGGATGGATGGCCCGGTTCGTCGGCTGCGGCAAGGTGCGACCAGACGGCTACCACCTCAAGAGCCCCAGCGTGCTCGGCCTCGGCCGCTGCCGCACAGACGTGCGGCCACTCGTAGCTGGGAGCACCGTTGCGGGAAAGTCCGGTGTCGATCTTGAGGTGCACTCGGGCACGTCGCTCAGTGGTGGCAGCTGCAGCCGCCAGCCGGCCTATCTGCTCGACCGACTGGGCTGATATATCAATATCGGCGGCGACCAACGGCGCCAAGTCCTCCTCCACGCCGTAAAGCCAGGCCAAGATCGGGCCGGCATCACCCGCTTCGCGGAGCAGCAATGCCTCCCCAGGGGTGGCTACGCCAAGCCATCCGGCGCCAGCGACCCTCGCCTCCCGAGCGCACTCAACAATCCCGTGCCCATAGCCGTCAGCCTTAACCACGACCATCGCGGGCACGCCGGCGTGCGCCTGGAGCGCGACCACATTGGCACGGAACGCGGCCAGATCGATCTCAGCGCACGCAGTGGCCGGGTAGATGCCGGCGACCGCGGCGGCTGGCTGCAGCTGGTTGATCATCGGGTCCTCGAACGCTGCTCGAGACGTCCCAGCGTCTGGCCAATGGCGCGTGCCAGCTCCTGCGGCGCCAGCACGCCGGGATGCTCAGCCGCAGCCACCGCCTGAACCGAAGCACCAAGCTGACCGGCATGCTGCGCATCCACGCCGGCCGCCAGCAAAGCGGCGCAAACGCCACCGAGGACATCGCCCGATCCCGCCTGCGCCGTCCATGCTGGACCGGGCAAGGCGACCAGCACCGGGCCGCCGTTGGGAGCTGCGACCAGTTGGCTCGCCCCCTTCAAGAGCACCGTGGCGCCCGTCTGCTCGGCGCCGGCGGTAACGGCTCGCAGGGGATCCTCCTCGACCCAGCTGCGCTCCTGATCCAGGAGCCTGGCCAGCTCGCCCGAATGGGGAGTCAGCAGCCAGCTAGCAGGAGCGGGTTTCGGCAGATAACCGAGCCCATCGGCATCCACCACCGCCGGCACTCCCTCATCGGCCGCGCGGGCGAGCACCTGTGCGCCATCGGGGCGGTCACCCCAGCCGGAGCCGAACAGGCGCGCCTGGACCCGCCCCGGCGAGAACACGACGTTCGGCAGCTGGGCCGAAATAGTGGCGGCCGGTCGCTCGGCACCGAGGTATCGCACGTATCCCGCGCCACCGTAAACGGCGCCGTAGACCGACATCACCGCAGCACCTGGATACTGATCGGAGCCGGTGTCTACCCCGACCACTCCGCGGGCGTACTTGTCGCTGCGCTCGGTCGGATAAGGCCACGCCTTTGCCAGACCGTCCTCATCCAGACCGACCAGGTCGACCGTTTCATCGTGATCGGCGCCGAGTCCGATATCGACCACCGTGATCGCACCGCAGCGGCTCAGTGCCGGTTGCAGCAGGTGACAGGGTTTCGCCTCGCCGAACGTGACTGTCCGCGTCGCTCGCACCGCTGCTCCCGGAACGGCACCCGTGTCTGCGGCAACTCCGGAGGGGAGGTCGACAGCGATGGTCGGGATGCCCTGCGCCTCGACGGATTGCACAAGGCGGGCAACGCGGTCGGGCAGCCCTGGACGGCCACCGATGCCAAGGATGCCGTCGATGACCAGGTCGTACGCCATTGCACCGGTGACAGCACGATCATCGAGGTCGATCACGCGGCCACCCGAGTCGAGCAATGCGGCCAGTCCGGCCGGGTGCGGTGCGCCCAAACAGCGGACCGCGGTGACACGCACGCCGTGCCGGGCAAGACGCGCGCCGGCAAACAACGCGTCGCCGCCGTTGTTACCCGCACCAATCATGATCATCACGTGCCGCCCGTATCGGCCCCCGCTCGCCGACACCAACAGGTCGGAGGCACTGGCGGCCACCGCGGCCGCAGCCCGCTGCATTAGGGCATCCACGCCCTCCACAGCAATGGTCCGCTCCTCCATCCGCCGGATCGCCTCGACCCGGTAAGCGCGCATGATCACGCTTCGCAGATTACGACGGCCGAGGCGATGCCGGCATCATGGGACATGCTGAGGTGAATGGTGCCGATGCCCAGTTCGGCAGCGCGGGCAGCGACGGTACCGGTGATCTTGAACGAGGGTCTGCCGTCATCGTCGGTCACCACCTCGGCGTCCAGCCAGGACAAACCGTCCGGAGCGCCCAAAGCCTTCGCCAATGCCTCCTTGGCGGCGAATCGGGCAGCTTTCGACGCCATCGGGCGCTCGGCTTCTGCGGGGGTGAAGATCCGCCGGACCAGACCTGGCCGGCGCTCGATAGAGGAGGCAAACCGGTCGACGTCGCAGACGTCAATACCGACCCCGACGATCATGCGCTGCTATTTGAGACGCTGCTCGCGCATCGCGCATGGAGTCCGCCGCTCCCAGCGTGATTGGGACGCTGGGAGCGCATCGCTCTTGCTGTCCGCGATTCCCGACGCTCGCAGCGTGATTGAGAACAGGCGACTCATTTCGGCTCTACTCGACCGTGACTGACTTCGCCAGGTTGCGCGGTTGATCGACATCATGGCCCTTCTGGGTGGCAAGTTCGCAGGCAAACATCTGCAGCGGCACGGTCGCCACCAGGGGTTGCAGCAATGTCGAGACTCTCGGCAACTTGATCATGACATCGGCGTACCGGCTTACCTCGTCGTCGTCCTCCTCGGCCAAGACGATGGTCTTGGCCCCCCGAGCGCGTATCTCCTGCAGGTTTGAGACGACCTTGTCGTGCAGCAAATCCCGGCCGCGCGGTGGGACCACCACGAACACCGGCACCTGGTCTTCGATCAATGCGATAGGACCGTGCTTCAACTCGCCGGCTGCGAAGCCCTCGGCATGGATGTAGGCCAGCTCCTTCAGCTTCAGAGCGCCTTCGAGCGCGACCGGATAACCAACATGTCGGCCGATGAAGAGCACGGACCGCTTGTCGGCGAACTCGGCGGCAAGGTTCAGGACCGGCCCGATGTCGTCAAGCACCTCCGAAATGGCATCAGGCATGGCGGAAAGCTCGCGCAAGATTTCGGCGATCTCATCGCCATACTTCACTTCGCGCACCTGAGCCAAGTAGAGGCCAAGCAGGTAACAGGCAACCAATTGGGTGAGGAATCCCTTGGTAGATGCGACACCGATCTCCGGCCCGGCGTGGGTGTAGATCACCGCGTCGGATTCTCGCGGGATGGTGGAGCCGTTGGTGTTACAAATCGCAAGTACTCGGGACTGCTGCTCGCGGGCGTGCCTGATGGCCATCAAAGTGTCGGCGGTTTCCCCGGATTGACTGATTGCGACGACGAGAGTCGTCGGTCCGACGATCGGGTCGCGGTAGCGGAACTCACTCGCGAGCTCCACCTCGCAGGGGATTCGGGTCCAGTGCTCGATCGCGTACTTGGCCACAAGTCCGGCGTAGAAGGCAGTGCCGCAGGCCACCACGATGATCTTGTCCACGCGACGCAGCTCCGCCTCGGAAATCCGGATCTCATCCAAGGTGAGTTGTGAGTTCGCGTCGTGACGGCCCAGCAGCGTATCGGCTACCGCACGCGGTTGCTCGTAGATCTCTTTACGCATGAACCAGTCGTAGCCGCCCTTCTCCGCGGCGGAGAGGTCCCAGTCAACGTGATAGGGCTTTACCTCGGCAGGCTCGCCGTCGAAGGTAATGACCTTGACCGTGTCCGGAGTGATGCTGACCAGCTGATCCTGGCCAAGCTCAATGGCCTCGCGGGTGTGCTCGATGAACGCGGCGACATCGGATGCGACGAAATTCTCGCCTTCCCCCACCCCGACGACCAAGGGTGAGTTGCGGCGTGCGGCGACAACTCCGTCTGGTGTCTCACTGTCCACCGCTACCAGGGTGAACGCGCCGCGCAGCCGACCGCAGACCACTCGCATGGCCTCGACGAGGGGCAGTCCCGCCGAGACTTGCTGGCCCACGAGCTGCGCAACGATCTCGGTATCCGTCTCGGACTCGCAGGTGATGCCGGCCGCTGCCAGCTCCTCCCGCAGCGTCACATAGTTTTCGATGATGCCGTTGTGCACAAGCGCGATCCGGCCGTTGGAAGAGATATGCGGGTGGGCGTTGACATCGGTGGGGCCTCCGTGGGTGGCCCACCGGGTGTGCCCGATACCAAGGCCGCTAGGGGGCAACTGTTCCTCGGCCAGCAGTTTCTCCAAATTGCCGAGCTTGCCAGCCTTCTTGGCGACCCACAGCGTCTCGTTGGTCACGATTGCAACGCCCGCAGAGTCATAGCCACGGTATTCGAGACGTCGCAAGCCCTCGACCACGACGTCCAGCGCCACCTTCTCACCGACGTACCCGACAATTCCACACATAGCCGCCAACTGTACCTTTCCAGCGCTCCTGGTCAGGCCGTCAAGCGATCCGTGGCCAGGTATGAACCAATTCCATCTTCTGACACTAGATTCGGCCTATGTCCGACGACCCTGAGCTCGTCAGTGCCTACGTGGAGCGGCGTCGCGCGGACTGGGCGGAGCTTGCTGAACATATGCCCATCCCGCTCGACGAGACGATGCTGGAAAAGGTCCGCGGGCTCGGAGATCCGACCAGCATGCTGGACGTTCGGGAGGTATACCTGCCCCTCACTCGGCTGCTGAGCCGCTACTTCCTGCACACCAGCGAGCTCCACGATTCAACGAACGAGTTCCTGCAGCTGTCGGTGGAGCGTACGCCGTTTGTGATCGGAATCGCAGGGTCGGTTGCCGTCGGCAAGTCGACCACGGCACGTCTACTCCGCGAGCTGCTGGCCGCCTGGCCGGAACATCCACGGGTCAGTCTGGTGACCACCGACGGTTTCCTGCTGCCTA
The DNA here is from genome assembly GCA_025923975.1 of Propionibacteriaceae bacterium. Lineage (GTDB taxonomy): Bacteria > Actinomycetota > Actinomycetes > Propionibacteriales > Propionibacteriaceae > Microlunatus. The sequence goes on along the minus strand of JAICEV010000061.1, from coordinate 3,271 downwards.
ACGCAGAGCTGGAACGGCGTGGGCTGCTGCAGCGTAAAGGCTTCCCGGAGTCCTACGATCGGCGCGCCCTGCTGCGATTTGTGATCGACGTCAAGTCGGGCCAGGAGGAGGTGTTTGCACCGGTTTACAGCCATCTCGTCTACGACATCGTGCCGGATGCCAAGGTCAGAGTGCGGCGTCCCGACATATTGATCTTGGAAGGTCTCAATGTTCTGCAGCCGGCGCGGCCGCGGCTCGATGGCACCACCGGACTGGCTGTCAGCGACTTCTTCGACTTCTCGGTCTATGTCGATGCAGATGCAGCGGATGTCCGCGACTGGTATGTCAGTCGGTTCCTGTCGCTGCGCGACACCGCATTTCGCGACCCGCGCTCCTATTTCACCCGCTACGCCAACCTGACCACCGGCGAGGCGATCCGGCAGGCGTGCTACCTCTGGGACACCATCAACGGACCGAACCTCGATGCCAACATCCTGCCGACCAGGGGCCGCGCAACCGCAATCCTCCGTAAAGATCGCGATCACTCGGTGCAATGGGTACGGATCCGCAAGGTCTGAGCGCCTCGACCTCTGAGGCGTACGTTTCCTACTGCACCGACGTAAACGATCGCGTGCGCGTGGGAGCGCCGCCTGGGACCCAGGGAGTCTCGCTAGTACCGTCGGCACATGACTACGCAGTACGTCGCGCCGGCGGAAAAAGTCCGGATTGGAGCGGGAACGGCCCTCAAATTCGGCTTCTTTGCAGCCTTCGGAGTCTTCCTCTTCTACATCATCTTGTCAGTCATCGTAGGCACTGTGGCGCTCCTGCTGGCCGCATCAGGCAGGATCAACATCAACAACCTGCTGCCCGGCTTATAAGGTCCGCAGCGCAGCGGGCCAGTGTTGCTCAGAGGGCCAACGAGGACCTGACCACGTCCGCGAGGCGATGCGCGACTTCGTTGGCGGTCTCGTAACTCTCAGCCTCCACCATGACGCGTACCAGCGACTCGGTACCGGACGGCCGCAACAGAACCCGGCCAGAATCGCCGAGCTCCGCCTCGGCCTCGCTCACCGCAGCTAAGAGCTGGGGATCCGTAGCCGCCCGGGTCTTGTCGACGCCGGTCACGTTGATCAACACCTGCGGCAACCGCGTCATCACAGAAGCCAATTGGGCCAGCGACTGACCCGAGGTGACCATCCGGCTCATCAGGTGCAGCGCGGTAAGTATCCCGTCGCCCGTTGTTGCGTGCTCCAACATCACGACGTGCCCGGACTGCTCCCCGCCAAGCACGAAGCCGCCAGCCTTCATCGCCTCGAGGACGTAGCGGTCCCCCACCTTGGTCTGCTGGACCGTCACCCCGGCACTCCGCATGGCGTTGACTAATCCAAGGTTGCTCATCACGGTGGCCACCACCGTGTCGTTCTTGAGCCGGCCCTCTTCGCGCAGGGCGAGAGCCAACATCGCCAGGATCTGGTCGCCATCCACGATCCTGCCGAACGTGTCGACCGCCAGGCAGCGATCGGCGTCCCCATCGAGTGCTATCCCGATGTCGGCTCGCTGCTCCAGCACTGCTGCTACCAGCGAATCCATATGAGTGGAGCCGCAGTTCTCGTTGATATTGATCCCGTCTGGCTCCGCATGGATGCGATGGACTTCGGCCCCTTGAGCCTCGAAAGCCGCTGGCGCCGCCTGAAAGGCCGCCCCGTTCGCACAGTCGACGACGACCTTGATGCCCTCCAGGCTGACGGGCTTTCCCAGGCTGCTGACCAGGTGCGCGACATACGTCTCGACAAGAGAGTGCTGAACCGTCACGCGGCCAACATCCGCGCCAGTGGGCCGAGGCCACATTTCGGTCAACCGGGACTCGATCGCGTCCTCGAGCGCGTCGTCCAATTTGTTGCCGCCGCGGGCAAAGAACTTGATGCCGTTGTCAGGCATTGGGTTGTGGCTGGCCGACAACATGACGCCCAGGTCCGCGTCGCAGGCTTCGGTGAGGTACGCGACCCCCGGAGTGGGCAGTACCCCGAGCCGTACGACATTCACTCCGGCACTGGCCAGACCGGCGACTACGGCCGCCTCCAAAAATTCACCTGAGGCGCGGGGATCGCGGCCTACCACCGCCAAGGGCGGGTGGCCATGGAACTCGCCAGTCTCGCCTAGTACGTGGGCGGCCGCGACCGAAAGACTTAAGGCCAGTTCCGCGGTAAGTGCCTCGTTCGCCTTGCCGCGTACGCCGTCGGTCCCAAAAAGTTGGCCCACTGGTCTTCCCGCGACTACCTCTTGCTGTACTGCGGGGCTTTCCGGGCCTTCTTCAGACCGGCCTTCTTACGTTCCTTGATCCGCGCATCGCGGGTCAGCAGGCCGGCCTTCTTGAGCGCTGGCCGGCTGGCTTCGGCATCAACGGCATTAAGCGCCCGGGCGACACCGAGTCGCAAGGCGCCGGCCTGGCCGGTCACCCCGCCACCGTGAATGCGGGCAATGACGTCGTACGAGCCGGTCACCGCGGCCGCTGCGAACGGCTCCGAAACCAGCTGCTGGTGCACCTTGTTGGGGAAGTAGTCGTCCAGGGTCCGGCCATTGATCGTCCACAGGCCGCTGCCAGGGAGGATCCGAACGCGAGCCACTGCCTCTTTACGACGGCCGGTGGCGGCCGACGGCGCCACAACTGCCGGGCGGCCCGCAGGGCCGTGTGAAACCTGCGGCGTCGCCTCGGAGCGGTAGGCGATCTCGCGGTCGTCTTCGACGAATGGGGTGACCTCGTCTTCTTCGACCGCTTCAGGCGCGATGTCAGTCACTGCAATTGTTCCTTGCTTCGGGAGTTTGGTGGCGTGTGATCGATGCGAGGCTACTGTGCGATCTGACTGATCGCGTACGGCTTCGGTTGCTGAGCGCTGTGCGGGTGCTCCGGTCCGGCGTACACCTTGAGCTTCCTGATCAGCCTGCGGCTGAGCTTGTTCTTGGGGAGCATCCCCCAGACGGCGAGTTCGACGGCCTTGCGCGGGTCCCGGTCAAGCAACTCTCCGTACGGGACTGACTTCAGACCGCCGGGCCGGCCGGAGTGCCGGCGAGCGAGCTTGTCGGTGCGCTTGTTTCCGGTGAGCGCGATCTTGGACGCGTTCACGACAATGACGAAGTCTCCGCCGTCCACATGTGGCGCAAACGTCGGCTTGTGCTTGCCGCGCAGCAGTGTTGCCGCCGTGACCGCGAGCCTTCCTAGCACAACATCATTGGCATCGATGACATGCCAGGACCTGGTGATGTCGCCAGGCTTCGGGCTGTAGGTGGACATGAC
>JAICEV010000060.1 GCA_025923975.1 Propionibacteriaceae bacterium | reverse complement strand
GATTTTCTGCAGGCTCGAGTTCTTGGGCGGCGCCTGACTAATGGCTGGCAAATCGCGGTTCTGATCGCTTGGAAAGTGTCATTTGTCAGCACTCTCTGTTGGCCGTTTGTCCACAGGGACAACCTGAGGTTGGAGCCCCTCCACAGATTGGCTCGGGAGCGGACGACTCAAGGTAGACATCCACCCCCTGTCCGGCGTGGCCACCGTTCCGGCTCCCTCGCATGGTCAGCCATCGCGCGGGTCCACGCGATCAAGCCGCTGGAAACGGCTGTCTCACGGGCTCTACGTCCCACGCGGGCCGACGCGGCTGGAAACTGATCTTGCTGCGTGGCAGCTCGTGTTGCCACCGAGCGCTTGTTTCACCTCCCTCACCGCTGCAGAGCTACGCGGCTGGTGGTATCCATGGCAGGCGCCGCATCCCGTGTTCGTTTCCGTGCCATGTGATGCTCCGCAATCCGCAGCGTCGCGGCCTCTTCGTGACCCGGCATCGGCGACCGATCGCATCAGAGATGATCAACGGGATCCGGTTGGCATCGGCCGCAGAGACCCTACTCGCCGCTGCCCGGGACCGGGACCTGGGTCTACTCGACATAGTGATCCTTGGCGACGCTGCCCTCCATCTGCGGGATGCACCATCGAGGAGCTACAGGCGGCGGCTGCCCAGCGACGGCGGAGTGCTCCGCTGCTGCGCTCTGCTGTCCCATTACTGGATGAACGGAGCGAGTCGCCCTGGGAGTCAGTACTCCGCGGGCTGCACGTGGTCGCGGAGGTTGAGGCCGAGCCGCAAAAGAAGGTCTATGACGAATGGGGCAACTTCGTGGCCCGAGCTGACCTCTGGGTCGTCGGAACCCGTCGGGTGCACGAGTACGACGGCGAGGCGCACCGCGACGAAGAACGACACCGCGCAGACCTCCGGCGCAAACGGCGCCTGGTTGAGATTGATTGGCAGCGCATCGGGTTCACCTCACCGCAGCTCCTCTATGAGGCAGCGTCGATCATCGCTGGGATGGATCGGCTGTGGGCCGGACCTGGGATCCACAACCTCTGGCGCGATGGGAGGCCTTGCTCGACGAGTCGCTTCTCCGGTCTGGCGGTCGCGCCCGAGCAATCCGTCGCTGGCGACGGTCTATCGAAAACAGGTGGGAAAGTGGCGGCAAGTTGCGGGTTTGACGCAGGCGGAGCCCCGATTTGCCAGCACTTTCGTGGGCCAGGCCGCGAGACTCTGGCCGTCAGACGACGTAGAGGGTGATCGTCGCGCCTTTAGATGCGGGGGTACGCGCTCCGGGGTTGGTGTAGACAACGAAGTCGACGCCAGGGCGGTTGATGCCAACCCGCTGCACCTGGGTCTTGAAGCCGGCCTCGCGCATCACCTTCCGAGCCGCCGGTAGGGCCATCCGCTGGACATTAGGCACGGTGACCTGGAGCGATCCCAGCGATCTGGTGAGTGTGATGGTCTCGCCCCTTGCGCCGCGACCCTTCGCCGGATTCTGACGAAGCACCAAATCTTTGGCGACTTTCTTGGAGTAGGCGCTTCGCTCCACGACGCGGAAGCCGGCACTGCTCAGAGCGGCAGCGGCAGCATCGTACGGGGTGCCGGTGTAGTTGGTGATCACGAGTGGCTTCGGCCCGCTCGACACCACAAGATCAACGGCGGTGCCCTTTTTCAGGCGGACCCCTGAGCGCTCGGATGCACTGAGCACAGTCCCGGGAGCAGCCTGGTCGCTGTAGCCGTCAGCGACCTTGCCCACTGCTAGCTTCGCCTTCTCGATCGCGGCCTCAGCCGCAGACCGGGACAAGCCGACGACGACGGGCATCGGGTACCGTTCGGGACCCTTGGACAGGGCTGCGTCGATCTTCCCGCCCCGCAGGATCTTGGTGCCCGGTTCGGGATTCGTTGAGACCACCAGGCCCCGCGCGACCGTCTCGCTGTATGCCTCAGAGAAGTCGATCGAGAGGCCAACTTTCGACGCTACCCGTTCGGCCTCAGCCCTGCTGAGCGAGTCAAGGGCCGGCGCGGTAGTGAACCGACCTTCCATCAGGTACCAGCCCGCGAGGGCGGCCGAGGCCGAGATCATGACCACCAGCAACAAAGCCAGCCAGCCTCTGCGACGCTTCCGGGCCCGGCGCTCTCGTTCGCTCGCAGCCAGACGCTCGGCCGTCGGCTGATGCACTGATCGTGGAACGGCTGGCGGTGGTGCGTCGATCACGGTACGCGGCAGACCCGCGGGACGCGGTTGAGCCCGCGCGGCCGGCATCGGTGACGGCACCATCTGAGTTGCTTCATAGTCGGCGCGGTCCCGCCTCGGCCCGCCATTCTCCTGCCTCGGCGCGCTGCGCAGTTCACGCATGAGCTCAGGGTCATCGGCCAGACCCTGCTGGATTGCGATCCGAGCGCGGCGCACCTGAGCCAGTAGGACCTTGGCGTCAGGTGGCCGGAGGTTTGCATCACGAGCTGTCGCCCGTGTGACCAGAGCGTCGACGTAGTGCGGAATTGCGCCTGCCGTCGGACCGACCGACGGCGGGGGTACGTCTCGGTGTACATGCGCGTACGCGATCTGGATCGGGGTGTCCCCAGTATGTGGCTTGCGACCGGTCAGCAACTCGAAGAGCACCACGCCGGTGCTGTAGACGTCCGATCGTGCGTCTGCCTTGCCGGACACTACGAGCTCCGGCGGGAGATAGGAAACGGTTCCGATCAGCAGCCCTTGGGTAGCAGTAGAGGTCTGCGACGACACGGCTTTGGCCAGCCCGAAATCGGCGACCTTGATCCGACCACGTTCGCTGATCAACACGTTCTCAGGCTTCACGTCGCGGTGGACCAGTCCGGCGTCGTGGGCGGCGGCGAGCGCGGCGAGCACCGGCTCGATGATCTCCAGTGCCCTGGCCGGCGGCAGGGGCGCCTCCCGATTCAGGACGTCGCGCAGCGTTTCCCCTTCGACGTACTCCATCACGATGTAGGGACGGCTGTTGGGCCCCCCGAGATCTTGACCTTGATCAAAAACCGAAACCACATTCGGGTGGGAGAGCTTGGCAGCAGCTCGCGCCTCACGATCGAACTTGCGCGCGAACTCGGCGTCATCACCGAGCCCGATATGCATCACCTTGACTGCAACCGTACGAGTCAGGCGCGTGTCCACAGCTCGGTAAACGGTGGCCATCCCACCGCGGGCCAGACGCTGGGTGATCTCGTAGCGACCGTCCAGAAGGCGACCTACCAAGGGGTCGCCAACGGTCGTCATCGTCACGCCTGCTCCAAACACGGTGGGGAAGGTGGCCGTGCTGGCCTCGGGCCCGAGTTTAGAAGTCACCTCGTACTGCCACGGCCGAGGCGCGCCGCGGCTAGTCGATTCGTCCGGCATGGCTCGAGGATGCCTCAGCGTAGCGGCGGATCGGAATTCGGCCTGCACAGCGAGCCAGCCGGCCCGCCCGTACCGCGTACTTCATCGCTTCGGCCATCCGCACCGGATCCTCCGCCCGAGTGACCGCCGAGGCGAGCAGTACAGCATCGCAGCCCAGCTCCATGGCACGGGCCGCTTCGGACGCGGTCCCGATACCGGCATCCAGGACGACCGGGACCGACGCGTGTTCGACAATCAGCTCGATGTTGTGCGGATTTCGGATGCCAAGTCCGGAGCCGATGGGCGCTCCCAGCGGCATCACCGCGGCGCAGCCGGCATCGGCAAGCTTGCGAGCCAGGACCGGATCGTCGTTTGTGTAGGGAAGGACGACGAATCCGTCGGCGACCAGCTGTTCGGCAGCATTCAGCAGCTCAATAGGGTCGGGCAGCAAAGTGATCTCGTCGGCGATCACCTCGAGCTTGATCCAGCTTGTCTCCAGTGCCTCCCGCGCCAGCTGAGCAGTCAGCACTGCCTCTGCGCTGGTGTAGCAGCCGGCGGTATTGGGCAGCACCGAGATGTGATGGTGGTCGAGGATCTCGAGTAGGGAGCCGGGCGCGCTTACCTCTATGCGGCGCATGGCGACCGTCGTCAACTCGGTTCCCGACGCCAGCAGCGCGGCCTCCATCACCTCGAGGCTGGGCGCGCCGCCGGTGCCCATGATCAATCTCGAGCTGAACTGCTGGCCAGCGATGATCAGGGGGTCAGCTTCGCTGAGCACTTCTGGGTCGATTGCGGAGCGCATGTCAACCACCTTGCACCGCCGTCACGATCTCCACTTTCGCGCCATCTGTCAGTTCCGTGTTGGCGTGCTGGCTTCTGGGGATCACCTGCCCGTTCACCGCGACGGCGATACCCCGACGGGTTGTGGCGCCCTCTGGGAGGTCGAGTACATCGCGCAGTCGCACTGGCGGGGTGACCTCCCGAGGCTGGCCATTGACATGAATGATCATCGCGTACGCTCCCCTGTCAGTGCGAAGCGATCGAGAGTAAACGGGGTGGCGATGCTATCCAGCTCACCGGTGATGATCAGGTGTGAAATGACGTCGGCCGTGACCGGGGTGAGCAGCACGCCGTTGCGATAGTGGCCGGTGGCCAGCACTAAGCCGTCCAGATCACACCGGCCGAGGATCGGCGCATTGTCAGGGGTGCCGGGTCGCCAGCCAACTGAGGTTTCAGCCAACGCGTATTCAGTGATCATCGGCAGCACCGTACGTCCGTCTCGCAGCAGTTCGTAGACCGCGCCGGCGGTCACCCGGTGATCAAAGCCGAGTTCCTCGACTGTCGCCCCAAGGACTACCTCGCGACCACCTTCTCGAGGGACGAGGTAGATCTCGGAACCGCGGCTGTACGCGCGAATTGTGAGACTCGGGGCGGGCATCCGACCGGGGTCCAGCCTGATGATCTGGCCCTTGACAGGACGCACCGGAAGATCGGGAAGTCCGCCGATTTGGCGTGCCCAGGCACCGTTGGCCACCACGACGGAGCCGGCGTTGATGGTCTGCCCGTCAGCGAGTTCCACACCGGTCACCCGACCATTCGCCGAGGTAACGCGGTGGACAAAGCCGAACCTGTCCTGGACGCCGGTCCGGTGAGCCGCCTCGATGAGGGCCTGCCAAAGCAGCCGGTTGTCGCAACTCCAATCGCCCGCGACGAGTAGACCGGACCGAATAGTCGGTGCCAACAGCGGTTCGTGACGCCGGCACTCTGTGCTGGTCAACTGCTCGCCGGGATGACCGGCACGCGCCAGAAAGTCGGCGAAGGTATCCAGCCGCGCAGCATCGTCGGCGTCATAGGCCACTGAAAGGTTTGGCGTACGCCGAAGTCCGGTTGGCAGGTCACTTGCCAGTTCCAGCTCGGCAACGAAATCGGCATAGCGGCTCAGCGAGGCCAGATTCAGCTGCAGCAGTCGTTGCTCGGTAAAGGTCGTCTCGGTGATCGGGGCAAGCATTCCAGCAGCGACTCCTGACGCGGCCGCCGATCGCTCACCGACGACCACGACCACATTGATGTCAGCTTGCTGGAGCCGCCAGCTGATCGAGGTACCGATCAGGCCACCGCCGATCACGACGACGTCAGCGCTCGAGGAGATCCCGGCGGAGCTCACCGGGATAGTTTAGGTGTCCCGGCAATCAGGACTCTCGCCGTCGATCGCCCAGGGATGCCCACGTTTACTGTGTGGGTACGGCAATTCGACGAGGGATACCACGCAGCCATGGAACTAGGACTCACCACATTTGCTGAGATCACTGATCCAAACTCCTCGCCAGGCGAGCGACTACGGCAAGTGGTTGAAGAGGCCAAGCTCGCCGACGAGCTTGGCCTGGATGTCTTTGGCATTGGTGAGCATCATCGCTCGGACATGGCAGCATCAGCTCCGGAGATCGTGCTCGCCAGCATCGCTGGCTGCACCAAAACGATCAAGCTGTCCAGTGCGGTCATTGTGCTCAGCTCAGCCGATCCGGTGCGCGTATTCCAAAACTTCGTCACCCTCGATTTGTTGTCGCATGGACGGGCCGAGCTGATGGTCGGCCGTGGCTCCTTCACCGAGTCCTTCCCGCTGTTCGGATACTCCCTGGCCGACTACGACGAGCTCTTCGCGGAAAAGCTCGATCTGCTGCTTAGGCTGCGCGAAGATCAGCCGGTAACTTGGCACGGCAAATTCCGCCCACCGCTGGACAACGCCCACATCTATCCCCGCCAGGAAGGCCGGCCGCTCCCAATCTGGGTCGCCGTCGGCGGTACGCCGAACTCAGTCATCCGGGCCGGTACCCTCGGCCTGCCGATGGCACTTGCGATCATCGGTGGCCGACCAGCTGCCTTCGCGCCGCTGGTCGAGCTCTACCGCAAGGCACTTGAGTATGCCGAGCATGACCCCGGAACGCCGCTTGCCGTCCACAGCCACGGCTATGTTTTCACCGACGAGCGCGCGGCCCGTACGGAGTTCCTGCCCGCTTACCGCCAGACCTTTGCCAAGATCGGCAAGGAGCGAGGCTGGCAACCAATGTCGGATGCGGCAGTCGAGGATCTGATCGTGCCCGAGGGCGCGCTGTTCTTCGGCCGGCCGGAGGCTGTGGCCGAGAAGATCATCCGGCTGCACGAGCTGATGCACATTGATCGTTTCGAGCTGCACGTTTCCCATGTTGATCATGCAAAGACAATGCGCTCGATCGAGCTCTTTGGGACCGAAGTCGCTCCGCTGGTTCACCAGGAGATGGCTGCTCGACCGCCGGTGTGAGACATTGCCGGTCTGAGCACAATGCAGTGGCAGGATGCGATCGTGGTCGCTATCCAGATTCGGGGCGTCTCGGAACCCACACGTAGCACGCTCTCGGCTGAGGCGAGGGCTCGCGGCGAGTCCTTGCAGGAATATCTCCTTGATGTGCTGGATCGCGAAGCACGCGATATTGACAACCGCCGACTCCCTGCCGAGTGGACAGCCGGTCCGTTGGTAGCTGAAGCCCTGGCGGTCGACTTTGTGGACCTGATGGGCTCGGAGCGACAAGGCCGAGACTCGCAACTCGCCGGCGGCTGATCCTCCGCCGACCAGGTCCCTCCTGATAGCTCATCGTTCGCCGACATGATCACCGTGCACGGCGGCGCGGTCGAAACGATTATCGTGGCTTCGTGACTGTGCTGATGGGGCTGGAGGCCCGGCTCCGCCTTGCCCGGCTCTACTTGTGCACAGACGCTCGCAAAAAGCAGGGCGATCTTGGGAGTTTTCTTCAGGCGGCATTCGCCGGGGGCGTCGACATCGTGCAGATCCGGCAGAAAGACCTGAAACCGGAGGAAGAGTTGGCCGCCCTTGAGATCGCCCGACAGGCTGCCGGACCGACCCAAGGCATTGTCTGTGTGAACGATTCCCCTGAGCTGGCCGGACGCTTCCAGGCTGACATGTTGCATCTTGGTCAGACCGACGGCTCATCCTCGCGGGCGCGGAGATACCTCCATCCCTGGGCGCTGCTCGGTCGCTCCACCCATGCGCCGCGCCAGACCGACAAAGCGATCAAGGATCGCAATGCCGATTACTTCTGCGTCGGACCCGTGTACGCCACGTCGACCAAGCCGGAATACGAGCCGGTCGGCCTCGAGCTGGTCCGCTATGCCGCGCGCAGAGCGCCAGTCGCTGATATCAAGTCAAAGCCCTGGTTTGCCATCGGCGGGATCTCGTTCGACAACATCGACGCCGTGATCGAGGCAGGAGCCCGTCGAGTGTGTGTGGTGCGGGCCATTACCGAGGCCTCCGATCCGCAGGCAGCGGCCGATCGGCTCAGCAGCAGACTTCGCGCCGCCTGGAAGGCTGATCCGGCGATGGAGCGGTACGTGTTCCAGGCTTTGTCCGAGCCTGGTAAGGCACGGTAGTCGGTCAGAACTCCCGCCGTACGGCTGCCTCGGCCAGGGCGGTGAGGCCCGCGCGGCCCTCCTCGCTGATCTCCGTATCGTGCAACGCCTTCAGCGCTCGCTCATGGTACTCGTTGATCATGGACTCCACAGCCTCACGCGCGCCCGACTCGACGATCACCTGTTGCAGCTCACTGATCCCCGCCTCATCGAGCCCGGGATCGCCGAGCCGCTGCAACAACAGCTGTTGGCCGGCGTCGCCGGCGTGCGCGTAGGCATGCGCCACTAGCACCGTACGCTTGCCCTCCCGAAGATCATCTCCCGCTGGCTTTCCGGTGACCTTCGGGTCCCCGAAGACCCCGAGCAGGTCGTCGCGGAACTGGAAGGCCCGGCCCAGTGGTGAACCGTACGCGCCGAGGGCGAAGTACAGCTCGTCGTCGCCACCTCCGATCGCGGCGCCCATCTGGCAGGGGCGCTGCACGGTGTAGCGCGCTGCCTTGTATTCCACGACTCGGCTGGCATCGTCCAGCGCCAGCTCAATGGTGGGCCGCAGTGACCCGATCGCCGGAGCCCGCTTTCGTAGCGGGTGAGCCTGTGCCACCATGTCGAGATATTGGCCGCAGGTGACCTCAGTGCGCATCGCCTCGACTATCGGAAGCGCTCGCTCGAGTGCGGACTGTTCCACGCCGGCACCGTGCAGCATTTGAGCCGACCACATGACTAGCAGGTCGCCGAGCAAAATCGCACCGGCTTTGCCGAAAGCGGCCGAGTCACCCAGCCAGCCGGCATTGGCATGCAGTGCCTCGAACTGCCGATGCGCAGCGGGCCGCCCGCGTCGTAGGTCGGAAGAGTCCATTAGATCGTCGTGTATCAGGGCACTCACGTGCAGGACGTCAAGGCTTCCCGCTGCTGCGAGCAGCGGCTTGAGTTCCTCGTTTGTTGGGATTCCTGCGGCAGCAACGTAGCCCCAGACGCAGAAGGCGGGCCGCATCCGCTTACCCCCGCACAACATTTGGCTCGCCATCAGGTGTACCGGAACGAGCTCGGGTCCCATGGAGTCGAGCACTGATGATTGCTCCCTCAGGAAGGCGCTGATCTCGGCCGATACCGCATCTCTGAACGCCTGTGACAATGGCGCTTGCGGATCCAGAACCTCCTCCGCGCTCGTGACAAGCGGGTTGTTGACCACATGCTGAGCCTACGAAGCCTGACCAGAGTCTGATCCTTAGGGTGTTCGCATGCCGGGCCGCGATCGTCTCTGGCGCCCGCGTACGCCCAGCATCGCCGAGTTGCTGACGGCTGGCGGTCGACCACTGTTCTCTTTTGAGTTCTTTCCACCAAAGGATGAGATCCAACAGCGCCAGCTGTGGCAGGCGGTGCGCGAATTGGAGTCGCTGGGCCCAGATTTCGTTTCGGTGACCTATGGCGCCAACGGTTCAACGCGGGAGCGGACGATCAAGGCCACGGAGGCAATCGCGCTGCACACCACACTGCGGTCCATGGCCCATCTCACCTGCGCGAGTCAGAGTCGCGATCAGTTACGACGGGTCATCGGTGCCTACGCTGCGGCCGGGATTCATCATGTGCTCGCGATCCGCGGTGATATGCCGGGCGGACCACGTGTTCCTTGGGAGGCTCATCCCGCAGGTCTGGAGAATGCAACCGAGCTAGTGGCGATGGTGCGCGAGCTTGGAGATTTCTGCGTTGGCGTGGCCGCCTTCCCAGATGCGCATCCGGAGCGGAGCGACTTCGATCTCGACGCCCGCGTGCTGGTTGCGAAGGCTCAGGCCGGAGCCAGTTTCGCAATCACTCAGCTGTTCTTCACCGCCGATGATTACTTCGCCCTCGTCGCCCGGGTCCGGGCACTCGGCTGCGATATTCCGATCATCCCCGGGATCATGCCCATCACGAACGTGCGGCAGGTGACCAGGTTCGCTGAGCTATCCGGGGCCGCTTTGCCGAAGTCGGTGACGGATCGGATCAACGAGGTCGCCGGCGACGATGATCAGGTCCGGCGGGTAGGGATCAGGATTGGCACCGAGCTGTCGGAGGAACTGCTGAGCCGAGGCGCTCCCGGACTGCATTTCTTTACGCAGAACCGGTCCCGGGCTACTCGAGAGATCTACGCCAATTTGCACCAGGTGCGGCGTCGAGCGTGACCAGCCGCTGAGTTGGCCGAGTGAGCGCGACATAGAGGGCCCGCACGCCACCTGGTGACTCCGCCGCGATGTCATCGGGAGTGATCACTAAGACCGCGTCGTATTCGAGGCCCTTTGCCTGCAGCGGTGTGATTACTGCAACCCGCTCGGCATCCGACAGCTGGGCCTGCTCGAAGTGGCCAGCCAGCTCATCCTTGGTGGACGGCGGGCAGATCACGCCCACGGTCCCCTCCACCTCGGCGAGCAGCGCCCGGATGATGTTGATCATGGCCGCAGGGATTGTCGGACTTTCCGGAATGGCGTCAGCCGGTACCAAAAGGCGCGGCTCGTGGCCGGTTGAACGGACCGCGGTCGGGAGGTCGGCCTCGGGGAAATCAGCGACGACGACCTTTGCGGCCAAGTCGAAGACCTCCGATGGGCTGCGGTAGTTGGTGCTAAGTCGGAAGTGCCGTACGGGTGCCGTCCCGATGATCTCCTCGATGGCACGATTGGCTTCGTCGGCGTCGATCCACGAACTCTGGGCCGGGTCACCGACGATGGTCCAGCTGGCGCTGGCGCCGCGGCGGCGCAGCATGCGCCACTGCATCGGGCTTACATCCTGGGCCTCGTCGATGAGCAGGTGGGCGTAGGTCTCGTGAGGCAGCTCGAACGGGTCGGCTTCACGCGCCGCCGGGGTGAGCAGGTCGGCGGTGGTGAAGACCTCCGGCATCTCGGAGTCGAGATCAGCCAGGCCTGACACATCCTGGTCATCCAACAGCGGCAGCGGGCCGAGCAGATGCACCAGCTCATCCAGCAGCGCGCCGTCGGCGGCAGTCCAGTCCGGGGCGTCCCGATAGCTCGCGCTGACCAGCTCGCACTCCGCGTCGGACAGCACCGCGGTCGAAATCCGCTTGAGCAATTCGACATCGGCTAGCCGGGCGAGTGCTGTCGGCGCGCTGACTGCTGGCCACCACGCGTTGCAGAACATCTTGAACGAGGCGAGATCGGATACCCGGTCGTTGAACTCCTCGCGTTCATGATCGTTATCCGATCCCTCTTCAAAGTCCGTGTGTCGCACCCGCCAGAGCGCCGCCAGCAGCTCCTTTTCCGCTGCTTCTCGGCCCCTGTTGAGCTTGTGGTGCGCGAGTACATGGGACCGAATCCGTGCCAGGGTGGCGGCCGGGAGCACCAAGACAGTGCCGTCCACGGTGATCCGCAACTCAAGCGGAATTTCCTGAACTGGCTCGTGCACCAATCGGCGCAGCACCTTGACCATGCGCAGGCTGCCTTTGATTGCCGCGGCCTGTGGCGGATCGACGCGATCACCGGTGATCCGAACCACATCGGAAGCAACAGCGCCAATAGGACGTAGGGTGACCGAATCTTCACCTAGCGAAGGCAGTACCCGGGCGATGTAGTTCATGAAGACCCGGCTTGGTCCAACCACCAGAACGCCGCCTGACTCGAAGCGGCGACGGTTGGAGTACAGCAGGTACGCGGCGCGGTGCAACGCCACCACGGTCTTTCCGGTACCAGGTCCGCCGCTGATCATGGTGAAGCCCTGGTACGGGGCACGGATCGCCTCGTCCTGCTCCGCCTGGATGGTGGCGACGATGTCGCGCATGGTGTGATCGCGGGCACGGGTGAGTGCGGCGAGCAGCGCCCCTTCTCCGATCACCGCAAGCTCGCGATCGGCGTTCTCGCCGTCGAGAAGATCATCCTCGATCCCCACCACACGGTCGCCCCTGCAGTGCAGCACTCGGCGGCGGATTTCCTGCATCGGGTCGCTAGGGGTTGCCCGGTAGAACGGCTCGGCCGCAGGTGCCCGCCAGTCAATGACCAGCGGCTCGTAGTCGGCATCCCGAACGCCGATCCGGCCGACGTAGCGGACCTCACCGTCGGTCCGATCCAGGCGGCCGAACACCAGCCCTTCCTGCTCGGCATCCAGCACAGCCAGCCGTCGAGCTGCCTGGAAGGCGAAGACGTCGCGCTCGTACAGGCCGGTACCGTCCTCCTCGCGGACGTAGGAATTGCGGTCCGAGTGGTACAGGGAAAGGCCGGCCTTGGCGACCTGCTGAGCTGAGCGGGTCGCCTCTGCGAGTCGGGCGTACACCAGATCCACGTGAGCCTGTTCTGTGGCCAGCTCGTGCTCAAGAGTGCTAGCGGCTGGAGATGGGTCTATTACGCCGTCCGAACTCGTTTCGCTCTGCGCGTGTGTCAAGAAGGATGATCCTTACCGGAAGAACAAACATCTGAGTATACGGGAGTTGGCTGGGTCTCTAAAGCTGACAAGATCAGCGGACGGTATGAATGGCGACGCTCCGCGTCGCGGGATCGCGCTCGATGGTCCGCTGTCGTCGTCCTCGCTCGGCGACGAGATGCGTGTCTCCTCGCTCGTCCTCCGATCAGCGGCCCGCGATGCCGTTTTTGATTGCGACGCTCCGCGTCGCGCGGATCGCGCTCGATGGTCCGCTGTCGTCGTCCTCGCTCGGCGACGAGAAGCGTGTCTCCTCGCTCGTCCTCCGATCAGCGGCGCGCGATGCCGTTTTTGATCGCGAT
>JAICEV010000059.1 GCA_025923975.1 Propionibacteriaceae bacterium | reverse complement strand
TCCTTCCAGCCTTGGTTCTCCAGGCCACTGTCCCGGTTGCGGCGCTGGTACTCCAGGTAGCCGTCGCCGTCAAGGTCGCCGTAGTGCTCCAGCCAATCCAACGCCGCCCGCGCCTGCGGCTCCAGCTCGAGTACCAGATCGGTGTCGCCGGACCAGCGTTCGTACTCCTCAAGCAAGATCAAGAACAGTGGTGTGGAGTCGGCCGACCCGTAGTACGGCGACTGCGGCCAGTCCCCGAAGTAGGTAAGTTCACCGAAGCGCAACTCGTGCAGAATCTTGCCAGGCTCGGCGTCTCGGAAGTCGTCCCACGTAGTCGCTTGCCGGCGGGCCAGCACCTGCAGCGTTGCCGAGGCAAGCTGCGGAACGAACGGTAGCGCCTGGTAACTGGTGATCAAGCTGTCCCGTCCGAATACCGCCATGAACCACGGCAGTCCGGCCGCCGGAACGGCGGCGCCTTCAGGGAGAGCCAGGGCGTGCAGGCGCAAGGCGGCGAGATCGTGGAGGCTGCACTCATAGGTGTGCAGCAGGGTGTCCC
This sequence comes from Propionibacteriaceae bacterium, assembly GCA_025923975.1. GTDB lineage: Bacteria > Actinomycetota > Actinomycetes > Propionibacteriales > Propionibacteriaceae > Microlunatus. Next base: position 11,926 of record JAICEV010000059.1, on the reverse strand, counting down.
AACTGGCTCGCACTATCGGTGCGGCGTCAAGCCATGCGTCCATCTGATCGCGGTGATTGACGCCTTTCGGGCGCTTGATCTTGGACGACGGCAGTTCGCTCGTGGCCCCCGTCTGCTCCTCTGGTGCGACTGCCTCGAATGAGAGTCGCAGGGTTCCCGACCAGGTCCCACCTGGCTTCAGTCGTAACAGAAAATCCGCCGAACCTCGGCTCAGCCGTGCATTGTCGGCGTGGATGATGGTTCGGCGTTGGAAGTCCTCTCGCTGGTAGATCAATTCGACTTCCTGGCCGTGGACCCGACGCGAGATGGTGCCCTTCTTGATCAGCTGCTTGTTCTTGACCTCGAACAGGTCAGCGAAATCGGCGTCGAAGGTCATCGACAGCTCGATGACGATCTCCTCCCGGCCGGAGTTGATCACGGTTAGTTTCTCGTGCAGGTCCTCGCCGCTGCCCTTGCCAAGCGTGCGTTCCCGGATCACCGACAGAGTGGGATTGTCGTAGACACTGCCCGGGCCGGCAAGGAAGAAGGTGGCCGACGGGTAGCCAGAGGCGCCATTGGACAAGGTCTCCAGCCGGCTGCCGTCGATGGCGAGCTGCCAGCGAGAGAGGTGGCGCATATCGCGGTAGAAGAGTCCGAAGACCTGATCCGAGTCCGGGCCGACGTCACCGGTCAGATCACTGACCATGAAGGTATTGCCTTCAAGGCAATTGACTTGCGGAGCCCTCATCCACTCCACCTTGGCACAGGTTCCTGGCAATCACAGCACCGTGAGCTGGAGTCATTGCGGGCCACGGATTTTTTTGTGAAGATGGGCGATTAGGCGCTTATTTCCCCGGGTAAGGCAGGGGTTCGCGGGGGTATGTGTGCGCTGAAAATTCGACGCGACGTTGCGTCGTCTCGGGGAGGAGCACGAATTGCTTATCGGGTTGATTGCGCCGCCTTGGTTGCCCGTGCCGCCAGTGCGGTACGGCGGGATTGAGCTGGTGATCGACGGACTCGCACGGGGTCTCATGACAGCCGGACACGACGTATTGCTCGCCGTTCCGGCGGGTAGCACTTGTCCGGTACCTCAGATCCCGGGTCTGCCAGCGCATAACCCAAGCCGGATGGGTTGCACAGTCGTAGAGATTCCCTACACCTTGAGCGCGTACGCGGCCCTGAAAGAGGTCGATGTCATTCACGACCACACGGTGGCCGGGCCGCTCTGTGTCCGACCTCCGGGGGGAACACCGGTGGTGACCACGAATCACGGTCCGTTCAATGCCGACCTCAATCCGATCTATGCGGAGATGAGCCGTCAGGGAGTCGGCGTCATTGCGATCTCTCATCATCAGGCGTCCACCGCTCGAAATGTCGAGATCACCGCCGTCATTCACCACGGCATTGACGTAGCGGACGTTCCCGTTGGAGACGGAAATGGGGGATACGCCTGCACTCTTGGCCGGATGGCGCCAAGCAAGGGAATTCGGGAAGCCGTTCTGATCGCTCGGGAAGCCGGTGTTCCTCTCCGGATCGCTGCCAAGATGCGTGAACCGCTGGAACGGCAGTATTACGAGGAGTGCGTTCGGCCGCTGCTGGGCGGAGACATCGAGTATCTGGGGGAGCTGAACGCCGCCGAGAAGTACCAGCTGATGGGCGGCGCTTTCGCGCTGCTCAATCCCATTCAGTGGGCGGAGCCGTTCGGACTGGTAATGATCGAAGCGCTGGCCTGCGGCACACCCGTGATTGCCACGACGAGCGGATCCGCGCCGGAGATCATCACTAATGGGGACACAGGCTTTGTTCGCCGCGAGTTACCTGCGCTCGCGGACGTGCTGACCCGGGCTCAGGACCTCGATCGCACGCGGTGCCGAGAAAAGGCAGTCACCTGCTTCAGCACGAGTCGGATGGTCGCTGATCATCTCCAGCTTTATAGGCGCTTGTTGCAGGTCGGCCGCGAGGATCGCGACGACCGTTTCCTGGAGGAAGCGGCAGCACCCGTCCCAGTCGTTCGCGCCCGGATGCCTCGTCAACCAGTTCTTCGCCGGCCGGCCGTTCCTAGCAGGCTCGCGACTTAGCCGAGGTGCAGATTAGCTCCCGGTCATCACCATGCCGAGAGGGTATTGGTGCCGAGAGGGTATTGGTGTCGAGGCGATCACCGACTGGCTCTGAGACCGTGACATCGACAGCACTGCCGGATTCGGCTGATCATCAAATAGCTCATCCGAAACCGGTCACAAACCACATCCAAATCGCCGATTCGCACGTTGTTCGTGACCAGTTTCCGGATCCAAACATGTGTCAGCGCGGCGGGCTGGCGGTATCGCATGTGTCATCCAGGATCTGCCAACTGTTGATCGCCGAGGATCCGCCCGAGGGCGGCGGCTTCAAGCACCGGTATGGATGAGCGGGTCGAGGATCAACAACCACGGCGCCTGACAGCGAACCAGCAGGTAGCCGATACGGGCGGCTCGCGTAATGCATGGTCATGTCTTCCCGGTCTTTCGGGATGCCGATGTGCCAGACCTCGTCCAGCCAGACACAGAGCAACTCGAGGAGGTTCGGGGTACCACTCGGTGATTCGGCCCTTTGATGATCGGCCATCCGAATGCCCAACAGCCAGGTCACTTCCCGCCCAATCGATGGCCATTCCGGTCCCGCTGAGGTGTCCAGCTACTGAACGTGGCCACCTTTAGGCAATTCAGGACCGACTGGCCGACCAGTAGCTGGGCGGGAACTGGTCTGTAGCTTGGGCAGAATCCAGATCGACGCTGGGTCAAGGAATCGAAGCGTGAGATCAGTTTGGTTTGGAGATATTGGTCGATGGCTTTTCCAGGGATAGGCACGGTAGTCAACGTCATAGCCGTGCTGGTGGGATCCAGTGTGGGCCTGTTGTTGGGAGCCCGGCTGCCCACCCGGACTCGGGACACCGTTACCGACGCTCTGGGGCTGGTCACTCTGCTGATCGGTGCCCTCTCTGCGGCGGAGGTGGGTTCCGCGGCACTGGCGGGCGCGGTCGGGTCGGCTGCACCGGTGCTGATTGTGCTCGGTGCCCTGCTGTTGGGCGGCATTGCCGGCTCATTGCTCGATATTGAGGCCCGACTCGAGGGTTTCGGCGGCTGGCTGCGAACACGGCTGGCGCGGCGACGGGGCGCGGCGCGGCGACACGTTCCGATACAGGCACAAGCTCGCCAGACCCAGTCCGGAGACGTTCCCGCAGGAACGGTCTCGACAGACTCTGATCCATCTGAGTCCGCCGCCAGGGAGCGCTTCATCGAAGGCTTCGTTACGGCCTCGCTGGTCTTCTGCGTCGGCCCTCTTACCATCCTCGGATCTTTGTCGGACGGTCTTGGCCGCGGAGCCGATCAGCTAATCCTCAAGGCGGCGCTGGATGGCTTTGCCTCGATCGCCTTCGCAGCTGCGCTTGGCGTCGGCGTCATGGCCTCGGTGGTGGCCATCGTCGTGGTCCAGGGGTCCCTAACGCTTATCGGGGTGTTGGTCGGCGGCGCGCTGCCTGAAGCGCAACTCGCGTCCATCACCGCAACTGGCGGGCTGCTGTTGCTCGGGGTCGGGCTGCGGCTGCTCCAGATCAAGGCCGTACCTGTGGGCAACCTGCTCCCCGCGCTGCTGGTCGCGCCGGCGCTCGTCTGGATAGTGGTGGCATTCCGCTAGGAGGAGTGCATGATCATCGGGCCGCTGGTCGACGAACTCGGCAGAGCGTCGTCCTACGACACCCGCGCCCGTCGCCTATTCGTCAATCAATTGTCCGGCCGGCCCGGACGGGTTGAAGAATTCCCCGTCGGGTGCAACGAACCAATCGTGCAGCCGCTGGCCATCGTCGCCGAAGGGGTTATCGAGGTCATCGTTAGGGCCGGCGATGCACCCGTCGAGGGACATCGACATCTCAAGCACTGATGCAGACACGTTGACTCCTGCGGTCTCGATCCAAACTGACGTGCGGGTTATCTGAGCTCGACTGTCTCCTTTATCGGTGACCACCGACCAGGCTGAGTGATAGCCAGCTTCGCGTCAGGCGCTGGTCAGCCCTACTCAGGTGCCGGGCGGCGAACGAATTGGGGCAGTCGTTGCAGTTCGTAGGGGTAGGGCACCGGCTGGTCTCCGGCCCCGGTCAGCTGACGGAGCTGGTCGTCCTCCAGGGCCCAGCCGGTCGCGCCGAGGTTGTCCGCCAGCTGCTCCGGGATACGGGCGCCGATGATCGGACCGGTTATCGCCGGCTGCTGGAGTAGCCAACGCAGTGCAACCTGGGCGGGTGTCCGGTCCACCTCAGCGGCCACCGCCTGGACCGTCTCGATGACCCGCCAGGTGCGCTCGCTGTTGCGGCTGGCCCAGTCCTCGTCGCCGGCTCGGGAATCAGCAGGCGGACCGTCGAGATTGCGGGTGTACTTCCCGGACAGCCAGCCACCGGCGAGCGGGCTCCAGGCGATCACCCCGACGCCTTCGTTTCGGCAGAGCGGCAGCAGCTCCAGCTCCGCGCCGCGGTCGAGCAGGTTGTAGAGCGGCTGCAGGCTGACGAACGGTTCCCAGCCATAGTGTCGAGACATCTCGATCGACTTCTGTAGCTGCCAGCCGGTGTAGTTGCTGGCTCCGATGAACCGGACCTTCCCGGACCTGACCAGTGAGTCGAGGGTCGACAGCGTCTCCTCGAATGGGGTCGCGTCGTCGAACACGTGGGCCTGGTAGAGATCGATGAAGTCGGTCTGCAGCCGGCGCAGGCTGGCTTCCACCTCGGCGAGCACGTGCTTGCGACCGGTCCCCCGTGGAGCCTCCCCCGGCGCTGCCTCGCCGTAGACCTTGGTGGCGATGATGAGGTCGTCGCGGTTGCGGGTCTTCAGCCAGCGACCCAAAATCTCCTCCGCCACACCCTGGCTGTAGACGTTTGCGGTGTCGATGAAGGTTCCGCCGGCTTCCACGAAAGCGTCCAAGATCTGGTGGGCCGTGCCCTCGTCGGTGCCTCCGTCTGCACCGAAGGTCATCGTCCCCAGGCACAGCTCGCTGACCTGTAGCCCGGCACGTCCCATAAAGCGTGTCTCCATGACTCGAAACTAACGGCTCGGGTCGCGAGTCTGCTGCAGCGTTATTCGTCACCTGGGTGGCAGCGCATTTTCGCACGTTCAGCGGATTGGCCGCACTCAGTCTGGGCGTCATATACCGTTTCGGCGGCATACTGGGCACGAACATCGACGAACCGCAGCAGCCCGTACCGAGCGCACAGCGGCCAATGCTGTTCCCCAAGACAGCGCCAGACTGCGTCCGGGCGTACGGGGGCGGCTGGACGAGCTGGCTGAGCTGCTGCAGCGCCGCGGTCGCGGGCGGGTCACCATCGTGGGCTCACCGACGATCTCGGCAGTGCCCAGCACGGTCTGGTTTTGTCGCGCCGGCGGGCTGCCGCTGTGGCACGAGTGCTGCGCCCACAGCTGGACAAGTCTGACTACCCCTTCTCGGTCTCCGGGCGCGGGGAAGCCGACCCAGCCGTGCCTAACACCTCCGAGAAGAATCGGTAACTCAATCGCCGCGTCGAGCTCATCTACCGGCCGTCCGGCTGACTCCTCACTGCACTGAAGCGCTTTAGACGGTCTCTCGGCGCGCCCATGTCACTCCCTATGCTACTGTGAGCTATTCCACTGTTGCATAGTTACGGAGGTCCTGTGGAACGTGTTATTCCGGCCGCGATGTTCGTCAGCCTTATCGTCGTGGGACTGGTCGCTGGGATCTTTCTCGCCACGCAGTTGGGCCAGCTCCGGGTGCAGAACACTCTCGACGCCCGTGACTTCACCCTGGTCAAGCACAGTTTTGAGGTCGCCCTCGGGAAGGTGATGCCAGTTCTGGTCATCGCGGCGGGAGTGTCGATCGTTCCACTGGTCTTTTTGCTCCGCTCCTGGGGCCCGGCCCCGTTCATCGCAGTAGTGATTGCCCTGGTTCTGTGGGCCGGCGTGATCACCGCGACGTTGGTCTACAACGCTCCGGTCAACGCCCTCGCCGTCGAGTGGAGTCCTGAGGCACCGCCGGCAAACTGGGAGGAGCTCCGCGATAAATGGCATCGCGGACAGACGATCAGAACACCTCTCGCCATCGCCGCATTTGCAGCCCTTGCGTTTGCTGCGGTGTGGCCCAGCACCGGCCGGTAAACGGTGTCAGAGCATCCGGAGACGACGTACGCAGTCCTAGGTCTCGTCGACAAGCTGCCAGGCTCCTCGGGCTACGAGCTCGCCGGCGTCGCGGCCAATTCCCTCGCCTTCTTCTGGCCGGTCTCTCGCACCCTGCTCTACCGGGAGCTGACACGGCTGTCTGCTATGGGGTGGGTGGAGCCGACCAGAGTGGAGCAGACCCACGCACCCAGCAAATGGACTTACCGGACCACCTCCGATGGACAGCGGGCACTTTCAGACTGGTTGGCGACACCACCGGACTCGGCCGGCAGCGAACGAAACCCGGTATTGCTGAGGTTGTTCTTCTCCTACCGCCTCCCACCCGAGCAGGCTCGGTCACTGTTGAGCGGATACCGCGACAGGCTGGAAATGCAGCGGGACCAGCTCAACGCGATCTCGGAGAAGCTCAGCGCGACCGCAACCCCGCAGGCGCGCGCCGGTTGGCTCGCCGCCAGACACGGAGTACTCACTATCGAGGCTGCGCTGCTGTGGGTCGATGAGGCCGAGGCCTTCCTCGCAGAGGCTCCCTGGTGACCGCAACAGTTCTGGTGATCGGTGGGGGGCGGCCAGCGAGGTGCACCGGCGGCCAGCCAGGTGCACCGGTGGCCCGTCGGCTGCTCGAAGACGGTTTCGGAGTTCGGGTGCTGGTCCGAGCCAACTCACCCGCCCGAGCAGAAGGACCAGAGGAGGTCCTGGCTGATGTCGACGACATCGACTCATTGCGGCGGGCAATAACCGGATGCGACGCAGTGCACATCAGTCTGCGCGGCGGACCACATGATGCCGACTACGAACGTATGGAACACCGCGGGGCCGCGCGGGTAGCAGAGGTTGCCGCAGAGAGCGGGCGCGTACGCCTCAGCTATGTGTCTCACATGCTCGCAGTTCCCGACGTGCGGTCCGCCTCGCTGCGTGCGAAGTGGGGTGCCGAACACGCCATAGCGGCCAGTGGGGTGCCGTACACGATCTTTCGTCCGACTTACTTCATGGAGACGCTGCCTCGCCACATTCGCGGCCGGACAGCCACCGTGCTCGGCCGTCAGCGGAAGCGTTTCCACATGCTCGCTGCGGAGGATTTCGCCGCCATGGTGTCCCGCGCGTTGAGCACCGACCACGTGGTGAATCAGACCTTGACCGTCTATGGTCCAGAGGCGTACACGATTCCCGCTGCGTTGCGAATCTATTGCGACTTGTGTGCACCAGGTGTCACCGTGGCTAGTCGGCCGCTTTGGCTGGTGGCCGCCCTTGACCGGACCGTCCTCCGTGGCAGCCTGGGCGACACCATTCCACTCATGCATGCTCTCCAGGAACTCGGCGAGCAGGGCGACCCAAGTGAGGCTGCGCGGCTGCTCGGTCCGGCGACCACAAACCTTACGGACTGGTGCAGCCGCCGAGTGGCAACCTAAGTCAGTTCATACCGAGGTGAGGCGAAACCTGGTGATGTGGCTGGTAGGCGTGGCGCGCCTTTAATCGCGGCTGACTTGGTGGCTCATGTCGACACGCTGAACGATCATCATGGTGACTCAGGTTCGCTACTGCCGATGCTGCAACGTTTGCCATCTCTAGGTGGCAAAACGTGCCGAATTCGCCGATGAGGCACTCGTCAACCGTCGCAAGACGGGAAATGCATCGAGATGCAGATTCCACCACGAGCCGGTGGCCCGCCGCTACACATTGGCTAACCCGAGCGACCAGCCCGGCACTCTGCTGTTGCTCCGGGCGGGTTCGAGCGGCGGTTTGCACGCGCACTCGCTCAACAGGCCGGCGGGTCCATCCCTGCTGATCTTGAGGCCCTGTCTGAGGCCGAGCGTTTGACGAAGGCCGTGGGACCCCCACTGCAGTTCTAGTGCTTCGCCCTATCGGCGGCCTGTCCCGAAGTGCGCCCAGCTAACGGGAAGTGGGCGACACAGCCGGAGAGGCAGAACGTAGGGTTGTGGGTTGTGACGCGTCGCGGGTGGCTGCTCTTCGCCACTCTCAGCGTGTGCTGGGGAATCCCCTATCTGTTCATCCGTATCGCGGTAGCTGATCTTGATCCGCTGATTGTCGCGTTCGGCCGGACCGCTCTTGGTGCTCTGCTGCTGCTTCCATTGGCCTTACGTGCAGGCGCGCTGAAGCCGCTGTTGCCGTACTGGAAGATCCTGCTGATCTATACCGCGGTTGAGATCATCGGCCCGTGGTGGCTCCTCGGGCACGCCGAGACTCGCCTCAACAGCTCGACTACGGGCCTGATCATCGCCGTGGTTCCGATCGTGGCGGCAATCATTCTGACCGTGATGGGGCACGATCGCTTGGGTCCCCGGCGGATCTTGGGCCTGCTGCTCGGGCTGATAGGCGTGGCGTTTCTGGTCGGTGTCGACGTAGACGTCAGCGACTTCATTTCGATTGGTCAGCTGCTGCTAGTAGTGATCGGATACGCGATAGGTCCGATCATCATCAGCCGTAGGCTGGCCGATCTGCCGTCACTGGGAGTGGTCACCGCGTCGTTGCTGATCTCGGCGGCGGCGTATGCCCCGTTCACTCCGCTCGTCTGGCCGGACCGCTGGACCGCACGAGCCGTTAGCTCAGTGGTGGTGCTTGCAGTGGTCTGTACGGCCGTAGCGTTCATGGTCATGTTCGCTCTCGTCGCCGAGGCCGGACCTGCCCGAATGACCTTGATCACCTACGTCAACCCCGCCGTGGCGATCCTTTTGGGAGCAATCGTCTTGGACGAACCGCTCACCATCGGGCTCGCCATCGGCTTCCCCTTGGTGATCATCGGTTCCATACTCGGGACCTGGCGGAGCACCCCACCACCGGCCGAAGCGGCAGGTGCCGGTGCCGACACGGGCTCGGTTGTCAACAAGGAGGCAACGACATGAGTAGGAGGAACCGATATGGCACAGGCTCCTAGGGCAGAAGCGATGTCGCGGGAAGGAAAGGGAACCCAGGCCTCCAGTGAAGCTGGCCGTAGTCAACCACTGTCGTGGTCTGAGGTCGAACAGAGACTCGCCCGTGGCGGCTGGTTCTGGCTTGCCACCGTACGCCCGGATGGTGGACCACATTTGGTTCCGTTGTTCGCAGCCTGGGCAGGCACATCGTTCTTTGTCGCCAGCAAGGACCGGGCACGCAAGAGCCGCAACCTGGAAGCTGAGTCTCGCTGCGTGATCAGCACCGACACAGGCGATTTGCACGTGATGGTGGAAGGCGTTGCGCAGCACGTACGCGACGAGGCCGGTTTGCAACGTGCGGTCGATGCCTTCCAAGCCGTGTACGACTGGCCCACCCGGATCCGGGGGAGCCAACTGGACGCCGACTATGGCGCGCCCACCTCAGGTGGTGCACCGTTCGAGGTGTACGAAGTCACTCCGGTCAAGGCGTTCGCATTCCCCACCGATGGCGAGACTACGACACCCACACGCTGGACCTGGCCCTGAGAAGAATGGCACCTCTAAAACCGGCTGCCGAATCACTCGGGGACGAGTTCGATCCAGTTGCGAACGTCCTCGGCTGTCTCGGTGTCGGCGAGCTCGGGATGATTTGTGGCTACATGGGCCAGGGTTAGTGCGATGACCTCATCGTCACTTCGCCCGCGAGCGACGTAACCGCATTCGCATCGGACCTGCCTGCGCACTAAAACTCCTCTCAGAACACCCCCACATTTAACCCGAGTGAGCCGAATGGGCAATGCTGAGGTGCGTTCGCGAGCGTCGGGTAGAGCGGGCGCCGCTGCTGTCTGGACGATCGAGCAGGCACGGCGGGTAGCGTCATCATCGTTTGTCGTCGAAGGAGAAGCCCGTCGTGCCTGCGAGGGAGGAAGACAGCAGCTTTCAGCGCACGCTCGGGCGCGAGGGAACATACAACTTGTATGAATCGACCCGAGTGCAGCTATGCGGAACATTCGCTGTAGAGCTGTCTGGCCAACGGGTCGACGACATGCTCCCAGGCCGCCAGGGTCGCTTGTTGTTCGCCTACCTCGCCCTTTCTCGGCTGCAGCCCGTCTCACGAAGTGACTTGATCGACGCGCTGTGGGGGGATGATCGGCCCGCCGACGCTGGTGGCGCGCTCAATGCGCTGGTCTCCAAAACCAGGGCAGTGGTCGGAGGGGACGTGCTACGAGGGCGTACTGAACTGATCTTGGCACTCCCCGAGCCGGCCCGTGTCGATGTCGAAGCCGCCCTATCAATGCTCCACGCCGCGGAGTCGGCCGTCGCCAGTGGCGGCTGGAGACGGGCCTGGTCACCCGCCTTGGGCGCCTTGATAGTCGCGCAGCGGACATTCCTACCGGAGGCGGAGGAGGCGCCATGGGCGGAGGTCTGGCGACGTCGCCTCACTGATGTCCGGGTACGTGCACTCGAGTCCTATGCCAAGTCCTGTCTGGGGATCGGGGGCGCTGAGCTGCCGGGCGCGGAGCGGGCCGCGCGCGAGCTTGTCGACGTGGCACCGTTTCGGGAGTCAGGGCATCTGCTTTTAATGCACGCGCTCGCGGCGAGCGGCAATGTGGCGGAGGCGCTCGCGGCGTACGAACGGCTGCGAATCTTGCTGCGCGATGAACTGGGAGTTGACCCAAGTGAGGCCGTGCAGGACGCGTATGTCCGACTCCTCGGTTAGCTGAGCTCACCACAAGCTTTCGCCAAGGTTTGGTCAAGGCCGCCACAACGATGCCGGTGAATGCTGATCTTCATGACGACAACAAGCAAACCCACCAGCAACCAACTAAACCTAGATGATCTTGCCGGAATCCGAGGCGCGATCGTCACACCCTCGGATCCGCAGTATGACGCCGCGAGAGCCGTCTACAACGGCGCAGTAGATCGACGTCCGCTCGCGATCGTGCGGTGTGCCGACGTGGCCGACGTGATTGCCTGCGTGACGTACGCACGGGACAACGTATTGCCGCTCGCCATCCGTGGCGGTGGTCACCATGGTGGCGGTTTCGGGGTCTGGGACGATGCCCTCGTCATCGACCTCAGCGGCCTGCGCAGCACATCGGTTGACCCGGCGGCCGGTACGGTCCGCGTCGACGGCGGTTGCGTCTGGTGCGATGTTGATCATGCCACCGGAGTGTTCGGGATGGCACTGCCGTCCGGTTTCGTCTCCACCACCGGGGTTGGCGGCTTGACGCTCGGCGGCGGAGTTGGCTACCTCACCCGGCGCTTCGGCCTCACGATCGACAATCTTGTCTCGGCCGACATCGTGCTGGCCGACGGTCGCTTCGTTACCGCCAGCGCCGACTCACACAGTGACCTGTTCTGGGCGCTGAGAGGAGGCGGCGGCAACTTCGGTGTCGTCACCTCGTTCACGTTTCGCTGCCATCCGATCGGTGAGCACGGTGTGATCATCGGCGGACCGGTGCTGTACGACATCGCCGATGTCGAGGATCTCTTCCGGTGGTATCGGGATTTGCTCCCGACGCTGCCTGATGAGTTGAGCGGGTGGATCGGCGTACTCGAGATCCCCGCCGCGCCGCCTTTCCCGGAACACATCTGGTCGCGTAAGGCCGGCATCATCACCTGGTGCTACTCCGGCCCTCATGCCAAAGCGGATGAGGCGCTTGCTCCGGTACGCGACTTCGGCGACCCACTGCTGGTCGGACTAGCGCCAATGCCCTACTCGGTGCTGCAGAGCTCATTCGACCCGCTCATACCCAAGGGGTTGCAGTGGTACTGGAAGGTCGACGTCTTCCAGCAGATCGCCGACGATGCCATCGCGGTACATCGCCGCTACCGTGAGGCAATCCCGACCCCGCTGTCGACCATGCACATGTACCCCATCAGCGGCGCGGCCGCCCGGGTGCCCGAGGA
>JAICEV010000058.1 GCA_025923975.1 Propionibacteriaceae bacterium | reverse complement strand
TGCGCGAGCGCCGAAAAGTGGGGCCGCGTACGCTGGCCTCTTGTGACAGCTACGCACGGCTTCTCAACACGGGCGATCCATGCCGGGCAGGACCCGGACTCCGCAGTCGGCTCGGTGGTGCCGCCGATCTATGCCACATCGACATTTATTCAGGACAAGGTGGGAGAGGCGCGTGGCGGCTACGAATACTCGCGCTCCTCGAATCCGACGCGTACGGCCCTCGAGGAGTGCATGGCGGCTCTCGAGGGCGGTCGGCATGGGCTTGTGTTCGCGAGCGGCTTGGCGGCCGAGGACACCTTGCTCCGCACCATTGCCTCACCGGGGAGCCATTTCGTAGTGCCTGACGACGCGTACGGCGGCACTTATCGGTTGTTTGTCCGGGTGCACCAGCGCTGGGGTGTGGCGGCTGATCCAGCGCATCTGACCAACCTCGACACCGTCGCCGCAGCGATCACCCCAGGTGAGACCAAGGCGGTGTGGATCGAGACGCCGACCAACCCATTGCTCAACATTGCCGACATCGCCGCGATCGTGGATTTGGCGCACTCGGCAGGGGCTCTGGTGATCGTGGACAACACATTTGCCACGCCGTACCTGCAACAGCCGCTCGAGCTGGGAGCGGACATTGTGGTGCATTCGACCACCAAGTACTGCGGGGGCCACTCCGACATCATCGGGGGTGCGCTGGTGCTCAACGATGACGACCTGGCCGAGCAACTGAGGTTTCACCAGAATGCCATTGGCGGCGTCGCCAGCCCGTTCGACTGCTGGCTGGTACTGCGCGGCCTTCGGACGTTGGCGGTACGGATGGAACGACACTGCGACAACGCCGAACTGGTTGCCGCCTTCCTAGATGATCATCCGCGGGTCGCCCAGGTCTACTTCCCCGGACTCGATGCGCATCCGGGACACGACCTGGCCAAGCGGCAGATGCGCCGGTACGGCGGCATGGTCAGCTTCCGTGTGGTCGGTGGCGAGCAGGCAGCGCTGCAGGTTTGCGAAGGCACTTCAGTGATCATCTTGGGGGAGTCCCTTGGCGGGGTTGAGTCGCTGATCGAGCATCCTGGCAAGATGACGCACCTTTCGGTGGCCGGAACTCAGTTGGAGGTGCCGGCCGACCTGATCCGGCTCAGCGTCGGCATCGAGGATGCCGAAGATCTAATCGCCGATCTCGACAGAGCGCTGTCTTTCTAGCCCGCCCTGGTTAGCCATCACAGGCTCGTGCAGGCTCCAGTCGACCGGCTCTCCGCCCGCCCGTACCACAAGCTCGTTGGCGCGGCTGAAAGGTCGTGACCCGAAGAAGCCGGCGGCGGCGGACAAGGGGGAGGGGTGGGCACTTGCCAGGTAGGGGACCGAGCCGAGCATGGGTATCAGTGATTGCGCATCCCGCCCCCACAGGATCGCCACCAGCGGGCCACCCCTGGCGACCAGCGCCTCGATGGCCCGCTGCGTCACTTGTTCCCAGCCCTTGCCGCGGTGAGATCCGGAGCGACCAGGCTGCACCGTCAGCACTCGATTGAGCAGCAGAACACCCTGCTGGAACCACGGAGTGAGATCTCCGCTAGCTGCTGGTCGGATGCCAAGGTCGGCCTGCAGCTCGGCATAGATGTTCTGCAGAGACCGCGGGATCGGACGCACGTGCGAGGCAACTGAGAACGACAGCCCTACCGGATGTCCCGGTGTGGGATAGGGATCCTGTCCCACAATCAGCACCTTCACCTGGCTCAGTGGGCGGCTGAAGGCGCGTAGCACATGCTCACCGGCTGGCAGATAGCTGCGACCAGCCGCCAGCTCGGCCCGTAAGAACGCCCCCATAGCTGTAATCGTTGCGGCCACTGGCTGCAATGCTTCGGCCCAGTCCGGGCTTACCAGCTCACTCAACGGACGCGGACTCATGCATATCCCCCGAATCCCCCATATTTCCCTTCGACGGCGCTACCTGACGCCGAGGCATCCGCCACGAGAGTGCGGCTGCCAAAAGCATCAAGGCGGCTCCGACACCGAATGCTGCCGGATACGACAGCACGTCCGCCAACAGGCCCGCAACCAGCGGTCCAATGATCGCTCCGATATCAGAACACATCGAGAAGACCGCCACAGCAGATCCGGCTCGACTGCCTGCAGCATCACCGACCGCTGCCGCAGGTGCGGTACCCAGGAAGGCTGAAGCGACACCGTACACGGACAGCACCACGATCAACAGCCAGATGTTCGGCGCGAACGGGACGGCCATGATCGATACCGCGGCGACAGTGCTGCCGAGGATCATGGCCGGCCGCCGGCCCACGGTGTCGGTGAAGTGTCCGGCCGGGGCGACGGTGATGGTTTGTGCCACGGCCGCAATAGCGAACGCGATGCCGGTCCAGGAAGCCGGGCGATGCAGTAGCTCCACCACCAACACAGGTATCAGGGACGACCGGACTCCGAAGGAAGTCCACCCTTGCGCGAGGTTGCTGAAACATGCTGCCTGGTAACGAGCGTCACGGAGCGCAGCGCGAAACGGCACGGCCGACTCGGCGGTCTCACCCTCAGGCTTCGCACTCCGATGGCGGAGCAGCACCAGTCCCGCCGTCCCAGCGACCACGAGTGTCCCCGCGTAAAAGAAGAACGGGGCCGTGAGCGAGATAGCCGCCAATGCGCCGCCGACCGCGGGCCCGGTAATCCCACCGATGAGAAAACCGCCCTGGAAGAACCCCGCCGCGCGACCGCGTACGCCTGCCACTACGGAGGTAAGCAACAAGGTGAAGGCCGAGACGGTGAACATCGCGGAGCCGATTCCACCGACGCCGCGAAGGACCAACAGTTGGACGTAGCTGCGCGACACGCCGGCCAGGGCGCTGGAGATAGCCACGATGAAGATTCCCGTGGCCATGATGATCCGTTCGCCAAGGACCTTGATCAGCCACCCGCAGAAAGGGCTGGAGATCAGGCGCATCAGCGCGAACGCGGAGATGACCGCACCGACTTCGGCATTTCCGACGCCGAAGCTCCGGGCGAACACCGGTAGGACGGGTACCAGGACACCGAACCCGACAGCGACACAGAACGCGACGAGGCCCAATACATAGACCTCACGTGGGAGCGAGCGCCGCGCCTCGACCCGCGCCCGTGCGGCTCGCAGCCTTCCCACCGGGACAGTCTGCCAGCAGTACTAGGGTTGGGGACTCGAGATCAAACCCAGGAGGCGCCGAATGGGATCGTCGGCTCGGAACGGGCCGCGGACTGCCACACGTCGGACGCGCCGCACGCTGCCGGTGCTGCCTGTCGCTGCCGCCGCGGATGATCACCCAGCACCGCCGGCTCCAGAGCAACCGCAGGCCGAGAGTGCGGCGCCGACGAACACGGCTGAGGTGAGCGTATCGGTGCCCCGCGGCCTCCAGGTCGCAGCTGCCTGGTCCTGGCGGGTGATCCTCGTGGTCGTCCTGCTGTGGGGGGTTGTCTGGATGGCACGTTACTTGTCCGAAGTCTTGATACCCGTGGCGGTCGCCATCCTGCTGACTGCGCTCATGTTGCCCGTCGCCGACGCGCTCAAGAAAGGGAGATGGGGGTTGCCGCGAGCAGCGGCGACTGCAGTGACGGTGATTGGCGCGGTCGCCGCGATCGTCGGCGTCCTGATCGTCATTGGCGGACAGATTGCTGGCCAGGGTCCTGAGCTGTCAGCCAACGTGGTGAACGGCTTCAACAAGCTGAGCGATTGGCTGAACAATGGCCCACTGACCAGGTGGCTTCGCGACGGCCCCTTGCATCTAAGCCCCACCTGGCTGGATTCCTCGACCTGGGTGAGCAGAATCACCGACTTTCTCAGGGCAAGCGGCAGCACCATCGCGGGCTATGCTGCCGAACTGGGTGCCCAGGTCGGGCATTTCCTTGCTGGCCTCGCTCTGGCTCTCTTCGCCCTTTTCTATTTCATCTACGACGGCCGTGGCATCTTCACCTTCTTGCTGAAGTTCTTCCCGCGGACTTCGCGAGATCGGGTGGATCAGGCCGCACTCAAGGGCTGGCGAGCGCTGTCGTCGTACGTGCGGGCGACAATTCTGGTCGCGCTGTTCGACAGCATCGGTGTGCTCATAGTGGCGTTGATCCTTGGCGTCCCTGTTGCTCCGGCGTTGGCGGCGCTGGTCTTTCTCGGCGCTTTCGTGCCAATCGTCGGGGCGCTGGTCTCCGGGTTCGTGGCCGTGCTCGTCGCCCTGGTCGCGCTTGGCTGGGTCCAGGCGCTGATCATGCTTGGTGGTGTCATCCTGGTGATGCAGGTGGAGGGTCATGTGCTGCAGCCCTTCCTCTTGGGGCGGGCAGTGAAGTTGCATCCGCTGGCTGTACTGCTATCGATCGCTATCGGCATCATCGTGGGTGGGATCATCGGGGCCTTGTTGGCCGTACCGCTTCTGGCCTTCGTCAAGTCGTTCGCGCTATCCCTGGCGGGAGGTGCGGAGCCACCGTTGGGCAGGGCGTATCCGCCGGCATTGCCTCTGTACCGGCGTGGGCAAAGGACCGCTGAGGCCAAGTCCTAGAACGCAGGGGTCCTTAGAACGCAGGGGTCGTGGACGCAGGGGTCTAGAGCGCCCAGCCCTAAAGCGCCCAGTCCTACAGCGCAGAGCCCTTCTTGTACTTCGCGTAGGACATGTTCCAGTCGGAGTAGCCGTTGCCGTACTCCATGCCGCGGCCGCTGCCAGTGGTGATCACCGGGTCTCCGATCAGAGTGCGGTTGAACAACCAGGCGGCGTTCCCAGTGCTCATCCCGACGCACCCGTGACTGGCGTTCACTCGACCGAAGTACCCCGCATTCCATGGCGCAGCATGGAGGAACTCTCCAGAGTTGGTGATCCGCATCGCGTACTTCACTCTGAAGTCGTATTCCTCGCGGGCACCGATCATCTGATTGGTCATCCGGGTCACATAGAGCTTGTCCATGATCAGCTTGATGCCACTACGTGTCTGCCAGCCCGGCTTTCCGCCGCTGATGGAGATGGTGCGGACGTGCTTGCCGTTCCGATAGACCTTGGCCACGTGGCTCGCCAGGTTGATCTTGGTGATCTGTGATCTGCCGACCTTGAAGTGGGTCTTTGCTGAGTTCTGGCCATAGATGCCATTGCCCGCGTACAGGCCGTTGAGATTGGCAGTCACGGTGACCTTGGTGCCCGGCTTCCAAAACTTCTTGGGCCGGTATCGCACCTCTGTGCTGGAGTACCAGTGCCAGGTGCCGACCTGAGCCGGGGAAGACTTGACGTGCAAATTTTTCTCGAACGCGCGCTTGTTCTTGACCGGCACATCGAATCTCAAGATCACTGGCATGCCGATACCGACATGGCTGCCTTTGAGGGGGTAGAGCATCGGGTAGGTCTGCTCATCCAGTGTCAGCTTCCGCGTACGGAAAGTCGTCTTACTGGTGTTTGGCTGATTGACCCAGTTTTTTCCCAGGGAGACCAACTTGTACGCGGCCGATGGCTCGAGCCGGTCATTGGCCGTCCATTTCGTGCGATCCTCGCTGATCTTTCCGGAGACGGTGCCGTGCTGGGTACGCCCCTTGCGATCTTTATTGGTGTAGGTCAGTTTCACCTTCGTCAAGGTCCCCCAGTCGGCCGAGACGGTAACCAGAGTGTCGACCTTCACGTTGGTTGCGCCGTTCTTGACGTTGGATTTGAACGTGACCGGGTCGGGCGTTGGCATTGGTGTTGGTGCGGGCTGGCTCGAGGCGGCCGCGCCGGGCTGCTGCGAGCTATTCGCTGCCGGAGCGTTGGAAGTTCCCCCGCAAGCCACCAGGATGCTGGCCAGCATGATCGCTCCAGCGGCTCCGAAAAGCCTGCGCATTCTGCTGATCGGCATCAACACCCCTAAGTTGACTGCTTCAACATGGTTTGGCGACGGGATTAATGGCAAATGTGCCACCTACGGGTGGCGTTCTCCTAATTGACCTAGGGTGCCATCGAGACGACGTCCGAATCCACCGACGCGCTGGTGGTCGTTGCAGAATCGGAATGCTGGCCACGCTCTCTCAGCGGCTTTTCGCGCATAGTGAGCGCGATGACGAACGCGACAGCCATGAATGGCACTGCGACTAGGAACACGTCGTCCAGGGAGCGGGTGAACGCCTCAAGCACCCAACTCTTGATCGGTTCGGGAAGAGCTTGGATCGCCGTTACATCGTTGGTCTCGATCTGCCCCGCCGGTCGTTGACCCGCTGCTCCCACAATCTCGTCGAGGTGGTGTTCGAGTCGTATGTTCAAGATCGCGCCTAGCAGCGCCGTGCCGATGGCGGCGCCCATGGAACGGAAGAAGGTCACAGATGCGGTGGCCACGCCCATGTGCCGCCGATCGACGCTGTTTTGAACCGCCGTGACCACAACCTGCATGGTGAGGCCAAGACCGAAGCCGAAGGCGTACATGATCAACGCCACCACGTAGTACGGGGTATCGACTTGGAGCCTCGAGAAGGCAAAAAGCGCTGCTCCGACTACCAGCGCACCGGTAATCGGCATCCATTTGTAGCGGCCAGTACGCACCATGATCTGTCCGCCGCCGATCGAGGTGGTGAAGATGCCGATGACGAGGGGCAAGATGGCGAGACCGGACTGGGTGGCACTCAAACCCTTCACCGCCTGCAGGTAGATCGGCAGAAAGATCAGGCCGCCGAACATGCCGATGCCCATGATCATCGCGAAGATGATGTTGGAGGTAAAGGTCCATTGTTTGAAGAGCTCTAGCGGGATGATCGGCTCCTTGGCCCTGGACTCGACCAGTACAAAGAGCGCTGCTAAGACGACAGTGCCAGTGAGGAGCCAGATGCCGGTACCTGAGGCCCAACCCTTGTCGGGGCCAGCCCAACTGAGGTATAGCACGAGGCTGGTCACGGAGCCGACGATGGTTGCCGCCCCAAGGTAGTCGACTGAGGCTTGGCGTCGTACCTGATGCAGCTTCAGGGCGAGCGAGGTGACGACCAACGCAGCAACACCGATCGGAATGTTGATGAAGAAGATCCATTCCCAGCCCAGGTTGTCGGTGAACCAACCGCCCAGCAGCGGACCGGCTACCGATGAGACGCCGAACACCGAGGCGATGAAGCCCTGATACTTGCCGCGCTCGCGAGGAGGAATCACGTCACCGATGACGGCCATGGCTAGCGACATGAGGCCGCCGGCGCCGAGGCCCTGAACCGCCCGGCCGGCGATCATGACACTGATGCCGGAGACGCTGAGAAAATCGGCGATCTCAGGGGAGAAGCCGCAGATCAGCGAGCCGATTAAGAAGACAACGATCGCGGCTTGAAAGGTCGGTCGCCGACCGCGCAAGTCGGAGATCTTGCCCCAGAGCGGAGTGGCGGCAGTCGAGGTCAGCAGATATGCCGTGACCACCCAGGAGAGCTGGTCGAGGCCGCCC
The DNA here is from genome assembly GCA_025923975.1 of Propionibacteriaceae bacterium. Lineage (GTDB taxonomy): Bacteria > Actinomycetota > Actinomycetes > Propionibacteriales > Propionibacteriaceae > Microlunatus. Next base: position 5,145 of record JAICEV010000058.1, on the reverse strand, counting down.
AATTCGGACGTGATCTTGGGTAGGGCAACGGCAACAATGCTCTGATCGAGAGCGGCAAGGAACATGCCGGCCATCAACCCGCCCATCACGACGAGAATCTGCCGATGGCTCAGGTAGTCACCACCGGCGCTGGCTGTGGCATCCGTTGCACTTGATGCGGGCGCGGCGGGTTCGGGCGGGGCCGTCGCCGGGCTGACACCCGGTCGCGTGGAGGACTCGTCCTCATGCAGCGCGCGACGCTGCTGCTCCTCGGTCATGCTCTCTCCACGGTCGGCGGTAGAGCCTCGACATCGGCGGCGAAGCGGGTCAATAGTCGATCAAGTTCTTCCAGATCACGGGAATCCCATGACTCGAGGGACCGCTCGAGCAGTGCCCGGCGGGAGCGCAGGGCGGCATCTAATCGTGCAGCGCCTGCATCGCTCAACTTCACACGGTGGGCGCGCCCGTCGACTGGATCAGGTGTTCGCTCGATCAGACCAGCATTATGCAATTGGGTGACATGCCGGGAAACGGTGGAGGCATCCAGGTTGGCGCAGACTGCCAGATCGGTCACGCGTAATGGTCCGGACGTCGCGAGGGTTTTCAGCAGCCAGAATGACCCGGTGTCGAGCGTCTCGCCCTGACCGCGCTGTCGCATGAGCCGCCCGAGACCCAACAAGGCATTCATGAGTGAGTCCACCGATACGGTTCGTGAGGGTTGGGAAGATCGAGCAGAAACTTGCATGCATCAAACATATAACTGCTGGCAAGCCCACCTGCAGGTCCTGAGGTCAATCTTTTGCTCTACCAGGGCTTTCACCAAGCATCGGGGAAGACCCTAGGGATCCCTGGAAATGGAAAGCGGGCCTTCTCTTTTAGAAAAATCCGGTTTACATTCGCGGCATGACCACTCCAGACATGAAGGCAATCCTCGAGGAACTCGCCGCAGGCCGCATTGACGCCGCTGAGGCGGCCCGGCGGATCGACGCCCTGAAAGCGTCGCAGTCGTCGGAGACGCCGCGTGAACCAACAAACGAGGAACTCGCCGGATCCGATGCTGACGCCGATCCATGGGCGGCCGCCACTGACCGGCCGCAGACTAGCTACGGTTCCGACACTCCGCAGCCCGAGATGCCAACCGAAGAGCCGGAGGCGGCGAAGCCGGTCAGCGTCGGCGGGGTGGAACGGATCTCCGTCCGCGCGGTCGGGCGCCGGGTGCGCATTCTTGGGGAAACCTCGGTGGCGACCTTGTCCGCTGACGGACCGCACGTGCTACGCCGCAACGGTTCAGTTCTCGAGGTCTCCAGCGATGGCGAATTGGGTGCCTCAATTGACGGGTTCAGCATCCTGCGGAATGCGCCACGCAGCCTGGACGATTTCCGCGCGCTCGGGCTTGGCAAGGAGCTCTTTCTCCGCGTCAACCCGAATGTGATTGTCGACGTAGAGGTGACTGCCGGCAGCCTGAATACAGAGCGCGTGCCACATCTCGGCAAGGTTCGGGTCACGGCCGGTGCTGCCAAGCTGCTGGACGTCGCAGAGATTAACGATGCTCTGGTGCAGGCTGGGCAGGCGACGATCAAAGGCTCGATCAAGACCGGCCGTAACCGGGTCCGCGCGGAATCCGGCACGCTGTCCGTCAGCCTTGATGATGAGTCCAATGTCACTGTCACCGGTGAGGCCCAGCTCGGCAAGATCAGCTGGTCAGGCGGTCACAGCGGCGCCGGCGATGAGGTCGTCATGGGCACTGGCAGTGCAAAGCTCGACATAGAGGTCGTCATGGGTCATGCCCAGGTTCGAGTCGGCTCCGACCTGACCAGCGAAGCTGGTGTCGGATGACACAGCGGTCCCGCAGGCCGCAGGAACGAATTGATCACCGTGCACCGAGCGAATGCCCGGTGTGCGGTGATCAGCTTGCCGTCATCCGGCTGGGATGTGCATCGTGCGGCACCGAAGTCGCCGGAGTCTTCCGCTCCTGTGAGTTCTGTGCGCTCAACGAGAAGGAGACGGAGATGCTCCGGGTGTTTCTCTCGTCTCGAGGCAACCTTCGCGAAGTGGAGAAATACCTTGGTGTTTCCTATCCCACGGCGCGACTGCGTTTTGCGGAGCTGCTGCAGAAGCTTGGCCTCGGTGAAGCGACCGAGCCCGAGGCCGAGCTGACCAGGGATCAGATTCTTTCCGAGGTAGCCTCAGGGGCGCTGACTCCAGGCGAGGCTCAGGAACTGATTAGTCGGCTTCAATAGGCGAGTTCCGAGCGAGTTGGGGTTGTCAGCTCCCAAATGCCTCGACCTTCACAACAGTGACGCTAATCGATCGACCATTAGGGGCGACGTAGGAGACAGCATCGCCGGTCTTCTTGCCAAGAATGGCGGAGCCTAGTGGTGACTGCGGGCTATAGACATTGGTGGCGTCGACGCTGTTGTCGAGCCCGAGCAACTCCCGTGAACCCAGCAGGAATGTGTCTGTATCGGACTCATCTCCGTCGAAAGCGATGGTTACCCGTGCGCCCGGTGCGACCTCGTCGGCGTTCGCCGGAGACTCGCCGACTTGCGCCCGATTGAGCATGTCGGTGAGCTGCCGAATCCTTGCCTCCTGATGAGCCTGTTCCTCACGCGCGGCGTGGTAGCCCCCGTTCTCGCTAAGGTCACCTTCTTCGCGCGCCGCGGCGATCTTCGCGGACACTGCAGCACGGCCTGGTCCAGAGAGGTGGTCGAGCTCCATCTTGAGCTTGTCGTACGCCTCCTGGGTCAGCCAGATCGCCTGGGCGGAGTTTTCAGACATCCCCCAAGGTTATCAAGGGCAGGCCAACTCAAATCAGCTCACAGTGCAGCCTTTGACCACCACTGCGGTGGCTCGCCGCAACGTGGTAAGCACAAGATTCACATCGACAATGCGGCTCCGGCTGGCCGGAATCGCGACCTGCTGCTCGCCGACCGGTTGGTAGTCGGCAGCTTGAGCCAACACCCGACAGGTGGCTGGCACAGACGGATCAGGCCGCTCGACAGTCAGAGTGACGGAGACCGAGGTATCGGAGTCGATCCGGAAGGACTGGACTTGCGCCGCAACCGCTGGACGAGAATGCAGCAGCGCTATCCACACGAGCCACGTCAATCCGAGCACCACACCGACGCTGATCAGACCCACCAGCAGCGGACGAGGCATCCGCGACTTGGGATAGCGGCGTCGGAGCCGCTCAGCGGCATCGGTCACGCCGACAATCTATTCAGCGCTTCTCGCGCACGTCGCTCCGGGAGCTGACTTAACACGAGGTGCTGCGAGCGTCGGGAATCGGGCGCCCGCCGTGCTGAGCCAGGCCGGCTCAGAAGCGCCAGCTTCAGCGAGCGGAGCGAGCAATGTACGCAGGAGAGAGCAGAGGCGTTCCTTCCTCTGCGAGCGACGACGAAGCAGGCGGATCGAAAAGCGCGCGATGCGCGAGCAGCAAGCCCAAAAAAACAGCCCATCTCGGTAAACGGGAGGCAGCGACAATGGCAGGGCATCCGGTGGCAGCATGGCGGCCATGTCCCGTCCCGCACTCCGGGTTGACGCCGAGGGCGACCGTTTAAGGCTGCTGCACGTACACGCCCATCCCGACGACGAGTCGAGCAGAGGGTCGGCGACAACGGCGAAATACGTGTCCGAGGGCGTGGACGTTGTCGTCGCCACCTGTACCGGCGGCGAGCGTGGCTCGATTCTCAATCCAGCGATGGATCGCCCCGACATCCTGGCCAACATTGCCGACATCCGCCGCCAGGAGATGGATCGCGCCCGAGAAGTCCTTGGCATTAAGCAGGTGTGGCTTGGCTTTGTGGATTCTGGACTGCCGGAAGGCGATGATCCGCTGCCGCTCCCTGAGGATTGCTTCGCGCGTACCGACCTCGCCGTAGCCGTAGCCCCGTTGGTCAAGGTGATTCGGTCGTTCCGGCCACACGTAATGACTACCTACAACGAAACCGATGGCGGCTACCGGCATCCGGATCACGTCATGTGCCACAGGATCAGCGTTGCGGCATTTGATGCTGCCGCCGACCCTGACGCGTATCCCGATCTCGGGCCAGCCTGGCAACCGCTCAAGCTTTATTACTCGTATACCTTCAACCGCGAGCGGACCGTAGCGCTCGATCGTGCGATGGTGTTGCGTGGCCTGGAGTCGCCGTACACCGAGCGCCTCCGTGACTGGCCGGAGGATCCTCAGCACGCGGCGCGGATTACGACGCGGATTGCCTGTGCTGACTATTTCCATGTCCGTGACCGGGCATTGTTGGCACACGCAACCCAGATTGACCCAGACGGCCCGTGGTTTGCGGTGCCGCTCGAAGTGCACAGATCAGCATGGCCAACAGAGGAATGGCAGCTAGCGCGCACGCTGGTTGCCACCAGCCTCCCTGAGGACGATCTGTTCGCAGGAATCGCCGAAGCGGCGGCGAGTAGAGTTTCAGCATGATCCTTCTCGACGTTGACCCCAATGTGGTCAAGCCGGGTTGGTCGGCCCTGATCGTCGTACTGCTCTTGGCCGTAGCCATGGTGTTTCTCTATCTGAGCATGAGGAAGCAGTTCCGAAAGATCCGCACGCCGGATGACGTTGCTGACGAATCAGAGCAAGTAGAGGACTCGGCATCCGAACGCCCGCCCGGTCCGTCGAGTTGAGACCAACGACGTAAAGGCATGACTGGCCGCAACCGCCTCGCTTCGGCAACCAGTCCCTACCTGCTGCAGCACGCTGACAATCCAGTGCACTGGTGGCCGTGGTCCGACAAAGCGTTCGCCGCTGCTGCAGAACGGCAGGTGCCGGTCTTCCTCTCTGTTGGGTACGCCGCGTGCCACTGGTGTCATGTAATGGCGCACGAGTCTTTTGAGGATCCGCAAACCGCCTCGATGATCAACGACCACTTCGTCGCGATCAAGGTGGACCGCGAGGAGCGTCCGGATGTCGATGCGGTCTACATGCAAGCCACCCAGGCTCTGACCGGGCAGGGCGGCTGGCCCATGAGCGTGTTCCTCACCCCAGACCGCAAGCCTTTCTACGCCGGTACCTACTTCCCACCGACTCCGCGGCATGGCCTGCCTTCGTTCCCGGAGGTATTGCGGGCCATCAGCGAGGCTTGGCGAGATCGCCGTTCAGAGCTACTGATCAGCGCTTCGGAGATCGTGCGTCAGCTCTCCAAACAGCCG
>JAICEV010000057.1 GCA_025923975.1 Propionibacteriaceae bacterium | reverse complement strand
GTGATCGGGCCCCGTACTCGCATCACCCGCTCCGCTGTGGTGAAGGTGCCGAGGTCGGTCATGGCAATCGGCAGGTCCTGTTGCACGCCTTCGGACAGCCGCTGGATGCTCTCGGGAATCTCATATCCACCGGTGAGCAAAAGCCCGGCAAGTGTCGGGAAGGTGCCTGACTGATGGGCGAGCATCAGACCGGGGATCAGATCGGTACGGTCGCTGGGTGCGATCACCGCGACATCTGGTACCAGGCGATCCAAGACGTGTGGCAGGCTCATCGCCGCAACGATCACGTTCAAGGCTTCCCGATCCATCCAGGCATGGCTGCCCAGCACCAGCTCGCCGTCGGCGGCTTCCACCAGGGCCCGGAATGTCGGCGCCGAGAGCAGTGGGCTCTCAGGGATAGCGGCTGACACGACATCTGGTAGATCGGCAAGTGCCTTTCGAATCGCATCGGCGGCGTCTTCAGCAACGCGGTTCGCGATCACCGCTACCGTCTGCGCGTGGTTGGCCCGCAGTTCCGCGATCGCGCTGGCGGCGGCGGCCCGGACCTGCTCCGGGCTGCGCTCCCGGCCATGCACTACCAGCACGACCGGTGACCCAAGATTGGCGGCGATCTTGCCATTGAAAGACAACTCAGTGCCGCTCCCCACGTCGGTGTAGTCCGAGCCCACGACCAAGATCACGTCAAATCGGTCGGTGAGCTGCCCAAAACGCTCAACGATGACATGCATGGCCTCATCGGCATTCGCGCGGGCCGCGTCGTAAGTAACGCCGAGGGCCTCCTGATAGGACTGCGAGATGCCGGGTTGATTCACTAGAAGATCAACTGTGAGGTCTAGCTCATCGCTCCGGGAGCCAGATGTCGTCAGCGGCCGGAATACGCCGACTGAGCCCACTTCGCGGGTTAGTGCATCGAGCAGTCCAAGCGCTACTGCCGACTTCCCGGTGAGACCCTCCGGCGCTGCGATATAGACGCTGCGACTCACGAATCTGACGTTATCGGCATCTGACGTGGTCTAACGCTTCGGGGCGGCGGAGTCGGAACTATCTTGGTTCGCGTGGCTGCCCCCGTTCCACCAGAGATTCCTGGTATGGCGGATTGGCGCGCGATCGCTCGTGGCGGCTTCGCGATCGTCTGGCAAGCTCGGCAGGAGTCCCTGAACCGGTTGGTCGCTGTCAAGGTCGACGAACGCAAGCTCGACACCGAAGCTGAACAGCGGCGCTTCCTGCGTGAGGCGGGTGCTGCGGGCCGAATGTCGGGGCACCCGGGCATTGTCACGGTCCACGACGCTGGGTTGCTCGGCGACGATCGGCCATTCTTGGTGATGGAACTGTGTCCCGGTGGCTCGTTGACGCGGTGGATGACCCAAGATCCGCGACCGAGCCAGCGCCGGGTACGCGACGTGGGCGTGCGGATCGCGGACGCGCTCGCTGCAGCCCACCTGCTGGGCGTGCTGCATCGGGACGTCAAGCCAGCCAACATCTTGATCGACGCATACAACAACGCCGGCCTGGCTGACTTCGGGCTGGCCGCGCTGATCGATCCCGATACACCGCTGAGCGAAACCGTGGAGGCGATCACCCCGGCGTACGCGCCGCCAGAGGTCTTCGCCAAGAAGCCGTTGACCGAATACGCCGACGTCTATTCGCTCGCTGCCACGCTGTACGCCGTGCTCAGCGGTCACGCTCCGCGCTGGTCGGATACCACCGAGACGCCCAGCATTCCGGAATTGATCAAGCGGCAGAGGGCTCCGATCAGGCGCATTCCCGGAGTCGACAAGGCCTTCATGGACGTACTGCTGCGTGCCATGGCCGAGAATCCGGAAGACCGGCCGACTGCTTCGCAATTTCGTGATCAACTTGCGGCGCTGACTCTGTCGACCAAGCTGGCGCCGCGGCCGTTGGAAGCCACCTCTGACCAACCTTCGCCGCCTCCTGCCACTGAGGATCCGGTCGCCGCCGAGGCTGAGCCGGCCACCGCTAAGGGTGAGCGCAGGTGGGAGCATCGCGGGCTGATAATCCTGGCCGTCGGTGCGGTGATAATCGCAATCGCGTCAGGAATCGTCCTTGTGAACCTCTTTTCGCGGGATGAGCCGACCGCTTCGCCGACGCCGACGCCGCCTGCAACGTCAAGCACAGCTAGTCCGGCCGGAACTCCGGTCGTGATACCAGCGGGATTCATCGACTGCACCGAGCACCTCGGTATGGATACCTACTGCGCATCCCGGCCGGAGTGTTGGGCAGGGATACTTGCGCTTTCCGATATCCCGATGCAGGCGACCCCGCAGGTATGTGATCAGCCGCACGTGTACCAGACCTTTATTGCTGGCCGGCTTACTTATGAGCTCCGTCGGCAGTCCCAGCTGGAATCGGACGCCCATATCCGTCGGGTGTGTACCAAGGAGATCGCCAACTCGATGTTGCGCTCCCGAGATCGCCGATCGGACTGGGAGATCTTTGTGCTTGGCCCGCAGCAGCCTGACGAGTACTACTTCCGCTGCATTATCGGACGCGGTGAGCGCACTGGGGCGCTCAGGTTCCAGGCTCCCGGCTGACTGCGGACGACTGTTCGATACCGGTGAGCAGCCGGTCCAGCATCCGCTCGAAGTCCCAGCCCGCCGGATCGTCGAAGCCGCCGGCCTCCCAGATGGCGGCCATGGTTGGATAACGGTTCCAATCGAAATAGCTCTCCCAGAAGCTGGCGCGGGAATCCCAGTAGGCCTCGGCGGAGACTCCGGTATGTCGCGCCTCGTCGGCGTCACTGATCATGGAACGCGCCGCCCCCAATAGTTGCCACTGGATGAGATTGGAAATAGCGACGTTTTCCGCGCCACTGAATCCGGCGGCGAGCAACGCGGCGTAGAGCGCCTCCGAGACATCGAGCACGTGTGGTCCGACCGGAAGCCGCGCCATGTTGTAGTCCAGCAGCCACGGGTGGGCGTCGTAAATCCGCCAGGTCTCGCGAGCCCATTGTTCGACTCGTTGCTGCCAGGGCAGTTCTGGACTAGGCAAGGCGTGCTCGCCGTAGACGCGATCGATCATGAGTTCGACCAGCTCGGAACGGCCCGGCACGTAGGTATAGAGCGACATGACGCCCACTCCGAGATGGTTTGCCACTTTCCGCATGGACAATGCCGCCATGCCCTCGGTGTCGGCGATTGCCACGCCTGCGGCAATAACGTCGGGAAGGCTGATGCGCGGTTTCGGGCCGCGTACGGGACTCTGTGGCGCAGGCGCCCAGAGGAGTTCGACAACTCGACGACCTTCGGGTGTTCCCGGCTGGTCATCGGATCGGTCCTCCGCAGACCCTCTGCCGTCGATGCGTCGGTCTCGCTGCGTAGTCGGCTCGGTCACGCTTGCATTCCTCGCTCGAAAAAATGTCAGTGGCTTGTGATGGCCTTATCTCCGTACAGTGTATGCTATTCTAATCCAGTACGGCGTACGGAGTTGAAGTCGGAAAGGGGCGTGAGCGTCGGAAATCGCGCGCCGACGAGTGAAGGAGCGACTGAGCGGACACCCTTGCGGGCGATTGCCCTTGCGTAATGGCTGTGTTCGCGAAGAGCGACGACACCGTCGGCTTCCACGCGCGATGCGCGAACGCCCCAGGAAGGGGGCAGGGATGATCCACACAGAGCGGCTGACTAGGCATTTTGTCAGCAAGAAGGAAACCATCGAGGCGGTCAAGGGGGTCGACATCGACGTCGCTGCGGGGGAGCTGGTGGCCTTCCTCGGTCCCAACGGCGCCGGAAAGTCCACGACTTTGCGGATGCTGACCACCCTGCTACCGCCAACCTCGGGCAAGGCCTGGGTGGCAGGGGCGAGCATTACCACCGAGCCGGCGCTAGTGCGCTCGCGGATCGGCTACATCGGGCAAGGTGACGGCGCCGGGCACGGCTTTCGAGTCATGGACGAGTTGGTCACGCAGGGCCGGTTTTACGGGATGAACGCCTCGGACTCGCACACTCGGGCCAAGGAGCTGACCAAGACCCTTGACCTCACCTCACTGGAGAAGCGGCGGGTCAGCACGTTGTCCGGTGGTCAGCGCCGCAGGCTGGATATCGCCCTGGGCCTGATGCACAGGCCTGGGCTGCTCTTCCTCGATGAGCCTTCCACCGGAATGGATCCGCACAATCGGGCCAATCTATGGGAACACATCGATGCGCTGCGCGATCGTCAGGAGACCACCATCGTGCTGACCACCCATTACCTCGAGGAAGCCGACTTCCACGCCGAGCGGGTGCTGGTTATTGATCATGGTGAGATCATTGCCAACGACACTGCGGCCAATCTCAAGGCGACGCTCGCCGGTGACCGGATCGCAGTGACGGTCGACGGCAGCGATCTTGCTGCCGCATCGGCCGTGGTTGCTACTCGCGGCAGCGATCTGACCACCTCCAACGGATCGCGGGAGGTGACGATCGCGGGACGGTTTGATCAAGGTACGCGTATGCTGCCCTGGCTACTACGGGAACTTGATCATGTCGGAGTCGACGTAAGAGCGGCCGATGTCCGGGTGCCAACGCTGGATGACGTCTTCCTCAGTCTGACCGGCCGAAGCCTGCGCGAGGAAAGTGAGGTGGCCGTATGAGCGCCATGGTTGCAGATACCCGAGCTGTTTTTCAGCGTGAGATGTCGCTGGTACTTCGCGACCCCTTCTCGGTGATCTTCTCCCTGGTCCAGCCGCTCGTGTTTCTTGGACTCTTTGGCCCGCTGCTGGCTGGATCAGTGGATCCGGCCGCAATTGGCGGCGCCTCCCCGCTGCAATGGTTCTTGCCGGGAGTGATCGTGATGATCTGCTTGTTTGGCACAAGCGCCACCGGTTCGAACCTGCTGTTCGAGATCATGACTGGTTCCTATGAGCGGATACTCGCGAGTCCGCTGCACCGCTCCTCGATCTTGATCGGCAAGGCCTTAAAAGAGCTGGCGCCGCTCATCGTTCAGGCCGCGCTGGTGGTCTTGGTGTCCATCCCGTTCGGATTCAAGCTCTACCCGGTACACGTACTGGCTGGGCTGCTATTACTCGGCGTCTTCGGAGTGGGTATGGGCGCGTTCTCCAATGCGCTGGCCATCGCAGCGCGCAAGCGGGAATGGATGTTCTGGGCGGTACAGCAGTCGCTGCTGTTCCCGCTGTTGATCTTGTCGGGGATGATGCTGCCGCTGGAGGCAGGGCCGCGGTGGATCCAGGTGCTCGGCATGTTCAACCCGCTGACCTACATCGTGGACGCGGAGCGGGCGCTGTTCTCCGGTTCCTTCAGCGATCCAGCCATCGGATGGGCCGTGCTCGCGGCGGTGCTCACCTGCGCTGTCGGCCTCTGGGTTGGTGTCAAGCAGGTCGCTCGTAGCACCACCTGATCACGAGCCGACTTGTCAGCGTCCGTGGTCGTCAGAGCAGCCACCGACGCTGACAACTCGGAAGTTAGACGTTCTCCTTTAGCCAGGTGATGTCGGCGCCCTGACCCTCTCGGCCACCCGGTGTCTCCACGACGACGGGGACCGACGCCGTACGCACCACCTCGGCTAGCGCCTCAGTGCCGACCTCGCCGTCGCCGAAGTTGGCGTGTCGATCAGCACCGGAGTCAAAGGCGTCGCGCGAGTCGTTGGCGTGCACCAGGTCGATCCGGCCGGTGATGGCCTTGACCCGATCAACCAGGCCGACCAGTTCCTCACCGCCCGCGTGGGCGTGGCACGTGTCGAGGCAGAAGCCGATCGTGTCGCCTCCCTTGGCCTGACCGATCGCGTCCCACAGTCGGGCGATCCGCTCGAGACGACGAGCCATGGCATTGTCGCCGCCGGCTGTGTTCTCGATCAGCAGCGGGACTCGCAAGTCCAGCATGTCGATGCACTTACGCCAGTTGTCGAAGCCGATCGCCGGATCATCGTTCTTCAATACGTGCCCGCCGTGCACGATCACCGCTGCCGCCCCGATCTCGGCGGCAGCGTCCACGTATTGCTGCAGGAACTTCCGGCTGGGGATACGAATCCGGTTATTAGTGGTGGCCACATTCAGCACGTACGGCGAGTGCACATACAGCGTGATGCCGGCCTCCTGAGCTGCAGCCTTGAGCGCAGCGGCGCCGCCCGCGTATCTGATCTCTGGGCCCTTCCACGCCTGCGGGTCACCCAGAAAGAACTGTGCCAGGGTCGCTCCCCGCGCCGCGGCCTCGGCAATCGGGTCCAGCTGATCACCATGTCCGCCCACCTGCAGTGTCGTCATGGGTCTCGACCCTATGTCCTCCAGAAGGGTCGGGAAATCTAGTTGCGATAGGTCATCTATCACTGATAGATTCTTCCACATGTCCATGCGGACGTCTTCTGCGAGCGTGGATCCACGACCAGCACGACGGCAGGCACGGTACGACAACATTCTCACGACTGCTTGGCACGTTGCTGCCGAGCAGGGGTTGGCAGCGGTGTCGCTGCATGAGGTTGCACGGCGGGTTGGGTTGCGGCAGCCGTCCCTCTACGCCTACATCGACTCCAAGGCTGCTCTGTACGACGCGATGTTTGGCCAAGCTGCCAAGGCCTTGTTGGATCACGTGAAGTCGTGGACCTATTCGGCCGACCCGCGGCAAGCTGTCCGTGACGGGTGCCTGGCTCTGTGGAACTTTGCAGATGATCATCCGGTTGAGGGCCAATTGCTGTTTGAACGAACCGTTCCGGGATTCGAACCAAGCCCTGCCTCATACGCGTACGCACAGGAGTTCTTGAGGTTCAACACCGACCTGTTAGTCGCTGCCGGCGTCACGGATCCAGGCGACGTCGACATCTTCACCGCGCTGATTGGCGGTCTGCTCAGCCAACAGCAAACCAACGAGCCCGGTGGCGACCGGTGGATGAGGCATCTTGACGCTGTCCTGGAGATGTTCTTCTACCACGTCGACAGACAAAGGCAGACGGTCATGAAGGGACGATCGTGACTCCAACACTGGCGATCAAAGCGGGTGATATCCCCCGGATAAAGCACGACGAAGCGATGGCGATCACAGCAGTGGAGAACCATCGGCTTTGGGAGCTGTTGATCGACATCAAGCCCGACGAATGGACGCTGCCGACCGACTGCACTCGCTGGAACGTTCGCGCCATTGTCGTGCACCTCATTGCCCTGGCTGAGGCACAGGCATCGGTCGTCGAGTTCGTGCGGCAAACGATGGCCGGCCGGAAATTGATGGAGGAAATCGGCGGCATCTATCCCGTTGATGGACTCAATGAGGCTGGACTCCGTGCGCGTAGCCACCTAAAGCCCGAAGACCTTTCCGACCTGTGGAGCAGTGTCGCAGCGAAGGCACTAAGTTTCCGACGCCGGATGCCGGCACCGATCCGGGCACTGCCGCTCCTCAGACTCGACCGAGGATTGTGGAAGCCGCTCGGCTACCTCTACGACATCGGCTTCACCCGCGACGTATGGATGCACCGCATCGACCTGAGCCGTGCCATCGGCCGCACTCTCGATGCCACAGCTCAACATGACGGACGCATCGTCGCCGACATCATCGCTGAATGGGCAACGACGCACACCGATCCGTTCACTCTCAAGCTCACTGGTCCTGCTGGCGGGACCTATATCCGCGATTCAGCCGACCCCGGTGACTGCCTCGAAGTGGACGCCATCGACTGCTGCCGCATCCTCTCAGGGCGCGGCACTCCAGTCGGCGTCCTCCACCACCCACTCCTCCTCTAACAGCAACGAAAGGAGACGATGCGAAATGTCAACACACAACGGACCTGAAGATCCAATCCCGTCGCCAGCCGAGGTCATCGCGTTAGTCGCAGAAGTCCTGAACGAGAAGAACCTCTCCGCAATCGAGGGCATCGCAGCCGACGATTACGTCGAACTCGATCCGTTTCCGGGGTAAGCCCCCGGCCGGGAAGGCTCAAAGGCATTCCTTAGCGATGTTATGTTTCCCGCCTTTCCTGATCAGCAATGGGTGACCGAGGAGCAGTTGACTGACGGTGACAAGGTCGTGTCACGGTTCACCTTCTACGGCACCCATCAAGGTGACTTCATGGGGGTCGCGGCGACAGGCCGGCGGGTCGCCGTGAAGGGCGTCGTCATCGACCGGGTTGTCGACGGCAAATGGAAAGACAGTCGCATCCTGATGGACAATCTCGCACTGCTACAGCAACTGGGCGTCCTTCCAGAAACGTTGACAGCTGCGACTGCATAGTCGCGACGCAGCGCCCCAGCACGGGTGCAGACCGTCAGAATCCCACGTGAACGTAGGCTTCGTCGCAGGGGAGTGGGAGCCTCCAGCAGTGGGGATGGTTCAAGATCAGCTATCGCTGCTGCGGTCCGGGCCAGCCCGCCACCAGTCACGCATTCGGTTGGCCGCGGACCCGCCGGCAGTCCCCGCCACCGAGCCGATCTTGCTCACCAGCTTGTACAGGGGGTCGGCTGAGGTTGTGAAGTTCTGCTTGTACGAGTTGGCGGCGGCCTTGACTTCCTCGCTCATCGGAGCCTCCTTGTCCTCGGAGCGGCGCGGATAGTTCCCGGCAAGGATCTCGGCGTAGTGCGGACCGGCCGCCCACTTCTGAAGCTCGGCCGCTCGCAATGCTGCCAGTGGGTGGCTCTTCCCACTCAGCTGCAACAGCTTCAAGACACTGTCGCGTACGTCGCCCCGCGTCTCATACTCTTCTGCCTGGTCCAGAAAGCCTGCAACATCAAACTCGTTCGGGTTGCGGGCACCCGCCAGACTCGCGTGCACCCGCAAAGCCGCATCGGGATCTTGTGAGCACAGAAGACCGGCACGATCGCAGGACAACTCCGACTTTCGGAACCACTCGTTGAGGCCGAGGATGATCGCCCGGATGCTCCAGGCACCAATCGGCAGCCACTCCATGGCAGCAGCGAGATTGATCAACGCCAGCAGCATCGTGCGGTAGACGGCGTGTCCGGAAAGGACGTGTCCGACCTCGTGGCCGATGATGAACCGCAGTCCCTCCTCGTCGACCAGATCGAGCATTCCCGTGGTGATCACGATGATCGGCTTGTCCAGGCCGATTGCCATCGCCTGCGGAATGGGATCCTGCTCGATGTACAGCTCTGGAACCGGCTGTACGTCCAGCGTCGTGGCGCACTCGTTCAGCATCTGGTGGATGTGTGGATACTGGCGCGGCGAGACGCGGACAGCGGTGGCGAGGTAGAGCCACCGTATGCTGCGCTCTCCGATAGCTCCGGAGAGTGTCTTCAGGACCGAGTCGAAGCCGGGAATGGCGCGCAATGCCACCAGGGCACCGCGATCAGCGGGATGCTCGTACGCGCGTGAGCTGATGTCGGTGAATCGAATGCGCCCACGACGCGCCGGCAGGGATTCCGTGGTCATGCCCAGCAGCGTACGTGGCTGCCGCGAGTCAGCGATGCAGTCCCTCGGTGACCCAACCCAGACGGCGTCAGCCTTGGAAGAAGCCAGCGATGATTCCCGTCGCCTGGCCGATAATGCCCAAGACAAGCCAGATGACGCCAATGATGATGCCAGCCAGGGCCTTGCTGTTCTGGAAGCCGGCGCGACGCGAAATGACGTACGCCACGATGCTTAGGATCAGCCCGATCGTTGACGTGCACGGGATGATGGCCAGGATCAATCCAACGAGCCCGAGAGTATTGCCGGGATCGGCTGCCGGCTGTGGCGGGGTGGCCTGATAGTTGGCCATAGCGTCTCCTCATTCGAGCGGTTCAGTTGCTCAAGAAGGCGAGCGTACCGTCACAGCGGTGCCAGCGGACTGTCGTGACTAAAGTCGATCCAGTCCTAGTGCACGCGCCTTGGCACCGGCTTCTGCGCGGTTGGCGGCACCGAGCTTGGCCATGATGTTGGAGACGTGCACGCTGGCGGTCTTCTCACTGATAAAGAGCCTCCCAGCGACCTCTCGGTTGGTCAGGCCTTGGGAAACCAAGACAAGCACCTCGCGCTCACGGCTGGTAAGGCCGCGATCCGTGTCCGCTTCCACGCGTGGCAACGCAGGCAGCTTCAGTCGCGCTCTGCGGGCAAGAGCTTCCATCTCCGCGACTAGAGCAGTCGCACCTATCGAGCGAGCACGATGGTGCGCCGCCACGAGTTCAGCCGTGGCCTGCGGAATCTCTCCGGTCCCAGCCAGCGCCTCGGCAAGCCGAAACCGTGCGTAGAGCTCCTGCTCCGCGTGGATCAGCTGTTGGATACGTGCCACCGCCTCCCGCCAAAGTGTGGGCTCGACATCGCCACGTGCCCTCGACAGCTCGGCCTCGGTCAGACTCAGCCAGGTTCCGACTCGTCGTACCTGCCCTGCATCGCCAGCTGCACTGCGAGCGTGATCTCGTAGAGGTGCCCGAAGGCACCCATCACCGCTCCTGAGCGCACCTGGTCGACGATCTCGGTTGCTTCCCCCCAGCGGCCGAGCCGCTGCATGACCTCGGCTCCCTCCAGACGGATCCAGTCCACAATCGGACCACGGACGCCCTTTCGGGAGGTGTAGTCGAGCCCCGCCAGGAAAACCCCCTCTGCCTGTGCGAGGTCGTTGAGCGGGGTCCTCAAACACGCGACCAGGTTGTTGTACGACCGGGCGGCCTCCGTGCCCGCCCCGATCGCATCCGCCACCTCGATGGACTCGCGCAGCATGGACAAACCTTCGGTCTTGCCGACCATCGCCAGCGAGGTTCCCAGGGCGTTGAGTGCACGGCTCAGCTCCCGGCGGGCCTCGATCCTCCGAGCGAGCTCAACCGCTTCGGCGCCAGGAGGAATCCCATCCTGGTACCGGCCCAGCAACATGAAGAGTCGGCTCCGCCATCCCAAAGCTTCTGCCCGTTCCCGCGAGGCGGTCCCCTCCAGGACTGCAAGGGATCGGTCGGATGCTGCAGTGGCCTCATCGCCTAGCCCGGCCATCCAGAAGGTCTCGCTGAGCTCGGCCCATAAACCACCCAGCGGTATACGGTCATCCTCCTCGCCGAGGACAGCAATTGCGCGGCGCAGATGCTTTACGGCGCCGACCCGGATGTCACCGAAGTAGCGTGCGCAGAGTGCTGCATTGCGCAGTAGCTCCCACGTTGGGGGTGCCGTATCTGACGCTTCTGCACTCAGCTGTGGTCGCAGTTCAACAGCCCGTTCGAAGTGCTGCTGGGCCTCGGCGAAGGCGTACAGGTCCCGAGCTCGCTGCCCAGCGCGTACCAGGGAAGAGAACGCCAGATCGACGTCGTGCGTGGCCAGCGCGTGATAGGCGAGTTCGGCGTGGACGCCGGCGCTCCCGCCCGCCGCCAGGCTGGGATCAGCCTGCAGAGCCTCTGCGAACCTGCGATGGAGCCGCATTCGCTCACCGGGCAGCAGCTGATCATGCGCAGCTTCTTGGAGCAGTGCGTGTCGGAAGCGGTAGCCCTCGGCGTCGGGTACCAGCGCCTCCCCCTCGACCGCCGTACGCAGGCCAGCCTGAAGCTCATCCTCACCGAGCTGCGCTACGACCGCCAGCAGCCGGTGATCGACCCGGCGTCCCGCCGCGGCCGCGATCCGCAGCACCTCCTTTGCGGACTCAGGCAGGTTGTCCAAGCGGGTAGCCAAAATGTCGCGAAGACCCGCAGGCATCCCGACCTGTACCGAATCGCCAGAGGCAGGCAACTCCTCAACATAGAAGGGGTTGCCCTCGGAGCGGGTGATGATCGAGTCAGCCTCTGCTGGCTGCGGCTGCTGGCCTCGAATTGCCGTGTAGAGCTGGATAACCTCTCTCTCGTCCATGGGTAGCAGCTCGATCCGCTCCACGTGCGGCAGCCTGGTCAACTCCGCCAGGACGGGACGCAGTGCATGTGTGCGCCGCATCTCGTCTGATCGGTAAGTCCCGATGAGCATCGCGCGCATCGAGCTCACATTGCGGGCTAGGAAGCCCAGCAAATCCAGGGTCGACCGATCCGCCCAATGCAAGTCCTCGATTACCAGCACAACCGGAGAAATCTCAGCGAGCCGGCCCAACAGGGCGAGAACGGCCTCAAACAGACCTGATTGCTCACCTTCACCTGTGTCGGCGGATGAGCTGCCCTGGTCTGGCAGGAAGCGAAGCAGCTCTGCCCCGTACAGACGCTGCGTTTCCTCCGGTCCGAGCGCTCGGCTCAGCTGTCGCAGGATTCCAGCCAGTGGCAGAAACGGCATCACCGCTTGACCCAGTTCCAGGCAGGTGCCGACGAGGACCCGCGCCTCAGGTATCCCTGCTGCAAACTCATACACAAGACGGGTCTTGCCGACCCCGGCCTCGCCACCAATCAGCACAACGGCAGGTGTTGTGAGTGTCGCGGCAAAGGCCTCATGGAGACGCTCGAGTTGATCTTTGCGGCCGACGAATGCAGCGGAGGTAACGCGCCCCGGCATGTCGATCAGTATCCCAGTCGCCATGCCCAAGGCGCTGACTGTGGATAGCATCACCCGGTGAGTGGCGACCGGTTGCTGGCGATTGATCAGTTGCGCGCCGCGGTTGCCGAGCTATCCGATCGGTGGCACCGCGAAGCGGCAACAGCGTCGTTCTTCTCAGAACACGCCGTGCCGCTGGTCGAGGGCAATGTCGCCACGTTTGCGGTT
>JAICEV010000056.1 GCA_025923975.1 Propionibacteriaceae bacterium | reverse complement strand
CTGGATCGGCGGGCAGCAGCGACTGGGCGGCCAACCTCGAGGTCAAGTGCGTCGACCTGACAGCCAACCCCTACCTGCTGTTGGCTGGACTGCTGGCGGCTGGGTCGGCTGGAGTCGCCGGCGGAGCACGGCTACCCGACCCCGCCGAGGTTGATCCGGCCGCACTGTCGGCGGAGGAGCTGGAGAAACGTGGCATCCGGCGGCTGCCGACCAGCTTGCGGGAGTCGACGGATGCGCTGGTCGCGGATGCCGTGTTGCGGGATGCCTTGGGTTCGGCGCTGATCGACTCGGTGGTCGCCGTCCGCGAGTCGGAGATCGAGAAGTTCGCGGCGGCGTCGGCGGAGGAGGTTGTCCGGGCCTCGCGCTGGACGCATTGAGCCTCTGAGTAGTCCGCGCTCGATCAGCGCAACATGCCGTTGGCGTGTGCCGATTTGCCAGGAAACCGGTCATAAGCAACGCGAATCCTCGTCGGAATCATGTTGTTTATGACCGGTTTCTGGAGGAAGGCTGCGGCCAAGATCGATGACGCTGGGCGGCTTGAGAATCCCGCCATTGCCAAGCCGCCCAAAACGTCCAAGCATGCTGGCATGAGCCAACTGCTGGATCTCTTTCCGCCCGATAGCGCAATTGACGCTGACGGCATGCTCGTTATTGGTGGTTGCCGGGTCGATGATCTTGCAGCCGAATTCGGTACGCCGGTCCTCGTGGTTGCCGAGGACGCGCTGCGCGCTCGCGCCCGGGAATACATTCGCGAACTGTCCTCCCGCTGGTCCAACTCTCGGGTGGTGTTCGCCTCTAAGGCGTTTCCCTGCACCGCCGTGCAACGAGTCATGGTGCAAGAAGGACTCGGACTTGACGTCGCCGGTGGCGGTGAGATCCTCACCGCACTCAAGGCCGGCGTTGATCCCGCGCTCATCGTGCTCCATGGCAACGCGAAAAGCACCGAAGAGATCACTATGGCTGTCGAGAACGGCGTCGGCCTGATTGTGGTTGACGGTCCGGACGACGTCGACCGGCTTGAGGCGATAGTGCCGGTCGGACGGACCCAAGACGTCTTGGTGCGGGTCATTCCCGGCGTCACCGCCGATACGCACGCGCATGTCCTGACCGGTCACGAGGGATCGAAGTTCGGTCTGCCACCAGCCGCCGCGTCTGAGCTGATCAGCCGCATCGAACACAGTTCGCGGCTTCAGATGCGAGGCGTGCACGCTCACGTCGGCTCCCAGATTCTCCAGGCTCAACCCTTGGCCGATGCCGTCGCGCCCCTAGCTGCGCTCGGCGAGTTCGGCATCTATGACCTCGGCGGTGGTCTCGGGGCTCGATACACCTGGGCAGATCAACCGCCCACGATTGCTGAGTATCTCGACGTGCTGATCAAGGCTGCCCATGATCACCTGCCACCGCAGTCACAGATCATTATCGAACCAGGACGCAGCATGGTGGCCACATCGGCAGCCACCATCTATCGCGTGGTCACTGTCAAGCGTGGACAGATCACCTTCGTTGCGGTTGACGGCGGGATGGGTGACAACCTCGAGGTGGCACTGTTCGACCAGCGCTTCGAAGCCGGAATTGCAAACCGGCTGGACGCAACTGACGGCGAGATGGTTACCGTCGTCGGTCGACACTGCGAGAGCGGCGACATTCTCGTCGATGGCGTACCGCTCAATGCACCACAAGTTGATGATCTCCTTGCGGTGCCGGCAACAGGCGCATACTGCTACACAATGTCCAATAATTACAACGGAAATCGACGCATCCCTGTTGTGTTCGTTGCGTTTGGGACGCCAAGTCTTGTTGTGCGTCGAGAGACATGGGATGATCTTGCCGCACGTGATGTCTCATGAGCGCCATGCTTTTCCTGGCGCCCATCTGGGTCGACTCATCAGAGAAGGTGGAGGCAAATCGTGGCAGCGCTCAGTGCAGAGCTCTTCCGGCGCAAGCCCGTCATCGAGATGGAAGAGGAGACCGGCAGCGAGACCGGTCAGAGCGAACTCAGTCGCTCCATCGGGCTCTTCCAACTGGCCATGTTCGGTGTCGGTGCAACGATCGGCACGGGTATCTTCTTTGTCCTGTCGGAGGCAGTTCCGAAGGCCGGTCCAGCGGTCGTCCTATCCTTCGTAGTCGCTGGCATAGTCGCCGGCCTCACCGCGGTCTGCTATGCCGAGCTGGCAGGCGCTGTGCCGGTGTCCGGTTCCTCGTACTCATACGCCTACGCGACCATTGGTGAACTGCCGGCAATGGCTGTCGCGGGCTGCCTACTGCTCGAGTACGGCGTGTCCGCCGCTGCTGTGGCTGTCGGTTGGTCGCAGTACCTCAATGAGCTGTTGGACAACCTGTTCGGCATTCAAATCCCGGAGGCGCTATCCCAGGCACCCGAGCAGGGCGGGATCTTGAATCTTCCAGCGGTGATCTTGATCGGGCTTTGCACATTGCTGCTCATCCGGGGCGCGAGCGAGTCTGCAGCAGTGAATACCGTCATGGTGCTGATCAAGATCGGCATCCTGGTGTTGTTCATCATTATTGGTTTCACCGGCTGGAACTCAAATAATCTTGCCGACTTCGCCCCGTTCGGGGTCGCCGGGATCACTGCGGCCGCCGGAACCATCTTCTTCTCCTACATCGGATTAGACGCCGTCTCTACGGCCGGCGAGGAAGTCAAGGACCCGCACCGCACGATGCCGCTGGCGATCCTCATTGCGCTGCTCGTCGTGAGTTCGCTTTACGTCTTGACATCACTCGTCGCCGTCGCGGCACAGCCGTATCCCCAGTTCGATGGGCAGGAGGCCGGCCTGGCCGCGATCCTCGAGGCCGTCACTGGATCAACCTGGCCGGCGACGATGCTGGCTATCGGTGCAGTGATCTCGATATTCAGCGTCACTTTGGTCGTGATCTACGGGCAAACCCGGATCCTGTTCGCGAGGGCCCGCGACGGGATGCTGCCCGAGTTGTTCCACAAAGTGAACCCGCGTACCAAGACGCCGGTGCCGAACACGATCATCGTGGCCGCCGTCATCGCCTTGCTCGCAGGACTCATCCCGATCGATTTCCTGGCCGAAATGACCAGCGTGGGCACGCTGGTCGCCTTCGCGATCGTCTCGATCGCGGTGATCGTGTTGCGGCGTCGGGAGCCCGACCTGCCCCGGACGTTCAAGGTCCCTGGGTACCCAGTGACGCCGATCCTGTCCATCCTCGGGTGCCTGTGGATCATTGTGAGCCTGGACTTGATCACGATCCTGGTCTTCCTGGTCTGGACTGCGATCGTCATCGCCTGGTATTTCGCGTACGGCAGGAAACACTCGCACCTCGGCCGGCACGAGCATGTCGGATTGATCAAGGATGAGCCGGTGGCCTAACTCCAGAATGGATTGAACTATGCACCAGGTCGACCAGACCACCGAGCAGATGGTGCGCAGCGTCCTGGCGTACGCGGAGAACCGACTGCGGATGGATCCGGTGCCGCTCGACAGGGGAACGCAGCCCGCCGCGGATTTGTACAAGGCTCTTGGCGGCGTCATCCGCGACAACCCGCGCGCACCCGATGAGGTGCTGGGCATCTACTCCTCGGTTATCGCACCCAGCATCATTTCCGCAGACAGTCCCCGGTTTCTCGGCTTCATTCCGGCCGCGCCGACCAAGGCCAGCCTGTTGTTCGACATGGTGGTCTCGTGTGCGTCAATCCAGGGCATTTCCTGGCTTGAGGCATCGGGCGCGATCGCGGCCGAGAACACAGTGCTGCGAGTGATCGCTGACGAGGCGGGGCTCCCGGCATCGGCTGGTGGGTGTTTTGTCTCCGGCGGGTCCGCCGGCAATCTCTCCGCTCTCGCGGTCGCCCGCGAGATGGCCAAGAACCGACTTGGCGGTGAAGCGGCGGGACGGCGACTTCGGGTGGTCGTCGGCACCGACGCACATTCCTCGATCATCAACACGCTGCGGCTTTTGGAGATGGACGCGCTGGTGGTGACAACCCCGGACCACCGGCTGACCGCAGACGCTCTGAGTGCCGCGATCGACGCGGATCCGGATGTCGGCGACGTCGCCGCTGTCGTCTGTACTTCGGGTACGACCAATGCCGGAATCATCGATGATCTAGCCGGGGTTGGCAAGATCGCGAAGCAGCGCGATTGGTGGTTCCATGTCGACGGGGCGTACGGCGGATCCGGGATCTTTGCCCGATCACTGCGCGACAAGTACGTCGGGATCGAGCAGGCCGACTCGTTCATCCTCGACCCGCACAAGTGGCTCTTCACGCCCTTCGACTGCTGTGCGCTCATCTATCGGCAGCCTGAGCTCGCCCGGGGTACTCATACTCAGGACGCGTCCTACCTGGATGTCATCCACGTGTCGGAAGGGGAATGGAATCCGACCGATTACGCCTATCACCTCACTCGCCGCGCTCGAGGACTGCCACTGTGGTTCTCGCTGGCGGTCTACGGCCTCGATGCGTACCGGGAAGCCATCGAGGCAGCCGTACGCCTCGCTCGGGACACTGCGGTACTGATCAAGGCGACCCCGCACCTGGAGTTGATCCGTGAGCCGGACCTGGGTGTGGTGCTGTTCCGTCGAATCGGCTGGAAGCCGGCCGACTACGACGCTTGGGCGCAGGCGTTGCACGACGACGAGGTCGCATTCATTCCCCCCACCAAGTGGGAGGGCGAGACGGTCGGCCGTTTTGCCTTCCTGCACCCGCACACCTCGATGGACCTTGTCAAGGCGATTCTCGGCCGAACGGCCTGATCCGGTTTCGTTCTTGGAGATCTACGTGACGTACCTCTAATGGAACTGCGGAACGATCAAGTAAATCCCAAAGAGCACCAACAGCCCTGCGATTCCGAGTAGGACATAACCCGCTGAGAGGATCGCGGTACCGGAACCGCCCTCGTTCGATTTGATCTTGGCGGCCGACACCAGCCGGATGCCGCTAGCCAGCAAGATAGTGAAGATCACCGACGTCGCGATGGAGACGACGGCTACGACGCCCAGGGCAGCCCAGTCGATATGCATCAGGCGGCGCTTTTCGCTTTGGGCTTCTTGTCCTTCTTCTTCTTCTTCGGCTTAGGAGGAGCCTCCAACCGCGGGTCGTCTGGGTATGTGGTTGGCGCAGCGGCGGCGAGGACCAAGACCTCGTGGCTGTCCGTGACGTTGACGTGGGTGATCTTGTGGCGGCGCGAGAGGACGTAGATGACCAGGCATGCAACCGCGAGCAGCACCACGAGCGCAACGACGCCAAAGACGCCCTGATCAGCGACCAGTGCAGCGAGCCCACCAATTAGGCCAGCGCCCGGCAATGTGAGGAGCCATGCGTAAGCCATGCGGCCAGCAACGCTCCAGCGCACCTCCGCCCCGCGCCCGACCCCGGAACCCAAGATGCTACCGGTGCTGACATGCGTGGTCGATAGCCCGAACCCGAGGTGAGCCGATGCGAGGATCGTCGCGCTGGTAGCCGCGCCCGACGCCGCACCCTGTGGTGTTTCGATCTCGACGATGCCCTTGCCCATGGTGCGCATAATCCGCCAGCCACCGGAGTAGGTACCTAGTCCAATGGCGATACCAGCAGCGATAATCACCCACCACTGCGGCGCGGTGCCCGGTGCCTGCAAGTTGGCGGCAATCAACACCAGTGTGATTACGCCCATCGTCTTCTGGCCGTCAGAGGTGCCGTGAGCCAGCGCGACCATCGATGCAGTAAAAGCTTGCCCGTATTTGAAGCCGCTCTCGCTATGCACGCTCGGCGTTCTTCTGGTGATGCGATAAGCCAGCCGGGTCGCCCAGGCGGCAGCGAAGCCCGCCACCAACGGCGCAACGATGGCCGGCAGCAGGACCTTCGACACAATCACCCAACCGTTCACCGACGCAATCCCCGCACCGACGATGACCGCCCCGATGAGGCCGCCGAACAGCGCGTGCGAGGAGCTGGACGGCAGGCCGAAGAGCCACGTCATGAGGTTCCAGAGGATCGCCCCAACCAGCCCGGCCAGGATCATCGGTACGGTGATCAGCGCGTCGTCAAAGAACCCACCGGAGATCGTCTTTGCGACCTCGGTGGCGAGGCAGGCCCCGACGAGATTGAGGAGGGCGGCGAGGATCACCGCGGTACGTGGCCGGAGAGCCCCGGTGGCGATCGGCCCCGCCATTGCATTGGCGCTGTCGTGGAACCCGTTCGTGAAATCGAAGATGAGGGCTACGGCGATAACCGTGATGACGACAAACAGCTCTGTCACATCAGTCCCCATCCGGAACGGGTGGCGTGGTGTCGGTGAGCACCTGCTCTGACGCTAGAACTTAGCCGTCACGTGAACAATATGTGAGTGAAAAGCGACTCAAGTTTGACCGATATCAGTGTCTCGATCGTCCGGTCAAGTCTTCTTGGCAGCTTTTTGCTGACCTTCATCGGGCACGAGGCCGAGCAACAGCTCGTAAATGCGTTGTAGTTCATCCCTCGGAGTGGGCGGCTGAAC
Organism: Propionibacteriaceae bacterium; assembly: GCA_025923975.1. Classification (GTDB taxonomy): domain Bacteria; phylum Actinomycetota; class Actinomycetes; order Propionibacteriales; family Propionibacteriaceae; genus Microlunatus. Next base: position 6,138 of record JAICEV010000056.1, on the reverse strand, counting down.
CAGGCTGGCGCCAATGCCGACGAGGTAGGGGAGAAGGGCGGCCGTGTGAGCCGCGGCCGGATCGTCGAGGATTCTGGACCAGATGCTCTGGAGCGATTCCAGTCTCCGCTGGTCGACCCGCTGCTGGACCGTGCGAACCTCAGAGTCTGAAAAGGCCCAGGCGCGCATCGCTACCTCGAGCTCGGGTCGATAGAAACCTTGGTTGCCAGTGATGGCGGCTGTCAGGCTGGCTAGGGCTGCTTTCGGGGTATCCGGTGCCGTCTGATCAATGGTTTGGTCGAGCGCTTCCACAACAAGAGTCTCGTACGCAGCGAGGACGGATCGTTTGAAATCACTTGCCCCCGCGAAGTGATGGTGGAAGGAGCCTTTGCTGACGCCGAGCCGCTGACAGAGCCGATCGATGCGCAGGCCGTTGGGCCCGTCATGTGCGACGACTTCGAGGCCGGCCTGAAGCCAGTCAGACTTGCTGAGCACGGCTTGAACATACCATACGGTATGGTATGGAGTATGGAAGCTGTGACTGTAATAGGTGGCGGGCTCGGTGGACTGGCTGCGGCTATCACTGCCGCCGAGGCCGGTGCGTCGGTCACATTGCATGAAGCGCACCGGACACTTGGCGGGCGTTGGCGGTCGACGCCGGTACGAAAGAAGGCCGCTAACCCGTCGAGTAATCCAGCTGCTTATCGAGCCCACGAGGGGCCGCACGTGATCTATCGCGACGGACCCACCTGGACCTGGCTCAAGGAGCGCCGCCTTCTTGGTGTCACGTGCCGGGTGCCGCTGAGTGCGGTAGCGCGTTTCCGGTTCTGGCACGAGGGGCGCCTGCTGCGGACACCACCCATCGGGTTCCTCCGGGCGCTGCGGATATCACGCCGACGGGACGTACCAGTTGATCAATCGTTCCGTGACTGGGCATCGAAGCTGGTTGGTGAGGAGGCTGCGGACATGGGTGCCTCGGCGTCGGGTGTCGGAGTCTTCCATCCTGACCCGGGCTCACTGTCTGCTGCTTTCATTGCAGAGCGGCTGGCCCGGGTGTTCGCCATACCGCCGCAGGCGTCGTACCGCCAAGGCAGCTGGGGAGCGATGTTCGACGAGATCGGGGCGTACGCCCGCAGCCTCGGGGTGACCATCGAGCTCGGCTCCAGAGTGAGTTCGATTGGCACGGGGATCACCATCGTTGCGACTGAGCTGGAATCGGCTCGAGCGCTTTTGCACGATGATTCATTGGCCTGGCCGTCCGGACGAACTGCACTTCTTGATCTTGGACTGACACTAGATCGACGAGACGTCTTCGTCGTAAGTGATCTTGACACCGCTGGTTGGCTGGAGAACTTCACGATGCCTGATCCGACCATTGCTCCGGCGGGTGAGTATCTCGTACAGATGCACATGCCGATCGATTCGGCGGCTTCCAAGGCTGATGGTGTCGCGCGCCTGGAGGCGATCGCTGATCAAGCGCTGCCAGGCTGGCGGGAGCGTACGACCCATCGGCTCGAGTCGCTGGCCAACGCCCGCACCGGGGCCGTTGACCTTCCCGGTACGTCCTGGCGAGACCGGCCGGCGATTGACCGCGGTGACGGTGTCTATCTCGTGGGTGACCGTGTTGCCGCGCCCGGATTGCTCAGCGAAGTCAGCCTGAACAGCGGCGTACGGGCTGCCCAGCTGGCTGTGGTCTGAGTACAGTTGTTTCTCGGTTGGGTCCGGGCAACGCCGGAGGCTACACTCTCACGGTGTTGCTCGGCGGCTGAAGGCCGTACGAAGCATCCGCACCCGTGGCTCAACGGATAGAGCATCTGACTACGGATCAGAAGGTTGGGGGTTCGAATCCCTCCGGGTGCGCCAGTGTTTGACCTAGTCAGCGCCGTATGCCTAGCTCAATTGGGCTGTCGAACTCGCCAAAGTAAACCCATTGACAGCAACGCTGACAGCAACGCAGTTCAGTTCGGCTGAACAAGGACATGGTCCATAGCGTCCGCGGCTGCACGTAGAGCAGTCGGCATCACATGGGAATAGAGGTCAGTGGTCATGGCGAGCTGCGAATGCCCGAGGATCTCCATCACAATCCGAGCTGGTACGTTCTGGGCAAGCAGGAGGGATGCGCAAGTGTGCCGCAGGTCGTGGAAGCGAATGCGGCGAACGCCTGCCTTGGCGATCAGATCGTCGAAGAAGCGGGTCAAATTGCGCGGCTCGATCACCGTGCCGACGGCAGAGGTGAAGACCAGGCGGGAGTCGACCCAGGCCGGTCCAAGTGCAAGGGCTTCGGCAGCCTGATTTGCGCGGTGGGTTCGGAGCACCCTCGCCGAGGCTGCGGGAAGCGGAATTGTGCGACGCGACTTGTTCGACTTTGGAGGACCGAAGACGAGGCCCACCTCGGGTAGCCGCTGCACGTTTTGCCGGACATGAACCACACCACCTTCGAGGTCGACATCATCCCAACGGAGGGCGAGCAGCTCGCCCTTCCGTAGCCCCAGAGCGACACGGACCGCGAACAATGCGTGCAGGCGGTGATCGGCGCTCGCCGCCAAGAACCGGCTCGCCTCCTCGGTCGACCACGGTTGAACCTCAACGCGTTGGACCGAGGGCGGACGCACAACCGTCGCTACATTCCGTTCGATCAACTCCTCACGCATCGCCTCGCTGAGCATTGTGCGCAGGGTGCTGTGGATGATCTGTACCGAGCGCGCGCCAAGCCCATCGGCCGCTTTGTTGGCAAGCAGCGTTCGCACATGGGTAGGAGTGAGCGCACGAAGGTTTATACGGCCAAGCGTCGGATGCACATGCAGACGCAGCGTCTCTCGGTAGCTCGAGAGTGTTGAGGGACGAAGCCGAGGCCCGACGACGTGTTTGAGCCAGTGTTCGGCGAAGCGTTCGAGAGTCCACGACTCTACGGCGAGGGGAAGGCCCGCCTTGGTCTTCGCGATCAGAACGGCCAGCTGGTCAGCGACTTCCTTGCGGGTCTTGCGTACACAGAGCGGCGGACGCGGGTTCCGTCGGGTCGCAAGACATAGCACGCGGCTGTCCAGCGTCCGTCAGCGCGTCGGTAGATCGAGCCCTCCCCGTTCGCGCGCTGGTTCATGCCAGAGCGTCTTGCTCGGTCAAGCGTTCGACGTAGGCATGAACTGCGGCGACCGGAACCCGGCGTGACTTGCCAATCCGCACGCTGAGCAACTGGCGAGTGCGCATCAGGTCGTAGACCCGAGATCGGCCCACTCCGAGGGCTTGGGCGGCTTCTTCGGGGCTAAGCAGCAATTTCTCCATGTACTCCTCCGATCTGTCCATGCGGGCGGTGCGTGGAACTCGCCGCGCTGTAAGGATGCGGTTCATGGATCGCTCCACGGGGCGTTTCGCGTCCGTCGGGTCCGCATCGCTCACGCTGACCGTAGACGGGGTTGCCTGGTCGCCGGGGAATCCGAGCGGAAGGGTGGACAACGAGGCCCCGCGTTTGACAAGTCGATCACAGCTTGCTGTCGACCTAAGACAGATCGGATTTGCCGGCGGTCATCACGGTCCGAGTGCATCTGCTTAAGTGTCCCGTCTGTGGCCGATCAACAGACGGTTGTGGTGATCGAGAACTGGGGGTCAACGTGGCTCCCAGACGGCGCTCCGTCGAGCTCGCCGTTAGCCGCCGCCTGTGGAAAGACGTCACCGAACGCATGTAGCGGCTCGTCGGCTCTGCCCGGGGCATTAGACCCGCGTACCTCGTGCCTTTCCATCTGCCAAATAGAGCCGTGAATGCCGACGTGAAGATATGGCTTAGACCTCTGCCTTATGAGCGCGACTAGGGGGCTCATTTGAAGGAATATCAGCAACCTGAATAGGCCCTTAAAACCTATCTGACAAGCAACTTCACCTTCGAGCAGCCCTGTCGTTATCCGGTACGGATTGCAGGCAATTTCCGACCTTGTGAGTCCCGTACGCCCCTGAAACGCCACCGGCATCCCTGGGCCAGTGAGACGAGCTGACGGGTCCTACCCGGCCAGCGCCGTCAGCGTCCGTTCCCCGCCCGTGTCGGCGGCGGTGGCCGGGACTAGGGCAATCTCATCCAGCCCCGCGGCGGCGTACGCGTCAATACGAGCCCGTACGGCCGACGCGTCTCCCACCAACCCGACCGTGCTCGCGGCCTCGGTCGGAAGCACGGCCAGCAGGGAGTCCGAGCCGGCGCCGGAACGTGCCAGCTCCACCGCCTCCCCGAAGCCGGCTGTGGCGAACATGTCGCTGTAGCCCGGCACGGTCAGATACCCCACGATGCTCCGCAGAATCTGGGTGAGGGAGTCCGGCTCCGGGTCGACGGCCGCGGGCAGCCAGGCGGCCAGCCGCGGCGCCGCCCGCCCCGCCCGCTCCGCGGCTGCGTCCAACTTGCCGCGCAGCACGCGCACTTGCTCCGGCGAGACGATATCGAGCAGCATCCGATCGGCATGCTCGGCCGCCACGGCGATCGCCCGGTCCCCGAACGCCGCCACGGTGACCGGCCCTCCGGGCGCCTGCTGACGCCGCCGGAAGACACTCCCGGGCACAATCGGCTCGCCCGACCCCCCGTGCATGAGCGCAAGTACGGCCTCGGCGGTCTCCGCCAGCACGGCCGCGGGCCGGGTACGAGCCCGACCGTGAACGCCCTCGACCACCCGCTTGCTGGAGGTCCCCAGAGCCACCCCGACAGGCCGCCCCACAGCGGTGGCGACCGACGCGGCCCCTCGGACGATCGTCAACGGATCGCGTACGGACACGGGCACGGGCCCGGCCGTAAGGGCAACGCGATCGGTGACACACCCGATCGCGGCGGCGAGCACGAAGGAGTCCCAGGTCGGCCCCTCGCCCGCCCACACCTCGCGGTACCCGAGCCGGTCCGCGAGCACACCGACCCGCAACGGCTCATCGACCGGGCTGTCGTCCTCACGTGCAGCGGCAACCACACTGATGTCCATGGACGTCACGGTAGTTACTGTCCAGCCGGTGCCAGAGGGCCAGCGGCCGGACGGCTCAGCGCCGGGGTGGCCTCATGCCTGATCGACTGCCGACGTCCCCGCTCGAGGGCCCGCATCAACTGATGAACTCTCAACGGCATTGCGCACAACACTTGACACGGTTTGAGTCATGAGCGGTTCGGCGTGCGTCGCGCGCTGCGGCGGTCCCAACGAGTCCGGCGACCTGCGGGCTAGCTCAACGGATCTTGCCCCGCAGTGTTCGCTTCGAAGCGGTCCGACTACCCGGCCTTTTCCGTGAGACGGCTGACAGCGTCATCCATGTGCTCTACCAGCAGCCGGTCGGTTTCGGCTGGATCCCCGTTGGTGAAGGACTCGGCGATCCTCCGGTGCTCCGCGACTCTGGTCTCACCTACGGCGTAGGTCGGCTCGAGCGCGGCGATGCACATTCGAGTCTCGGTCATCAAGGTCTCGTGAATCCGGATCAGCCGAGGGCTTCCCGAAGCACGCACGTATGCCTTGTGGAAGGCGACGTCGATCTCGCTCACCCTGTGGGTGTCGCCGCTCTTGGCAGCCTCCGCCATCTCGTCGCACAGCGCGAGCAGCTTGGCGGCTGCGGCATCCCGGTCCCGCTGGTGGACAAGTGCAGCGGCAGCACGCTCCACCGCGGCGCGGGCGATGTACATGTCGATCACATTCTCCGGAGTCATCTCGATGACGAAGAGGCCGCGGTTTCGATGGGCCGTGAGCAGGCCCTCCTGAGCGAGTCGCTGCAGCCCCTCCCGCAATGGGCCTCGACTGACATTGAGCTGACGTGCGTAGGCAGCCTCGCTGATCTGTGCACCCGGCGCGATCACCCCAGTCGCGATTGCCTCCCGGATGCGGGCCGCGATCAGGCCCGGCGTCGACTCCTGGACCAGTGGCTCGATGCGGCCCTCCGGGGATGAGCTAGTCACTGGGCCGACCCCACCAGGGATGTGAAGAGGGCTCCTAGCCCAGGAAGCGGCGGAACCCGGCCGGCGAGCCGAAGCCCCTCGAAGACCGTGACCTGGTTGGCCGTCAGAACCGGCATTCCAGCAGCGGCCTCGAGCTCATCAAGCCACGCCAGCGAGTGCATTGCGGTGTCCGGCACGAGCACGGCCTGCGCACTGTCCCGTTTGGCCTCGGCGACTAGGGCAATCACTTGGTCACGGGCCAGCGTGCCGACCTCGGCGGCGGT
>JAICEV010000055.1 GCA_025923975.1 Propionibacteriaceae bacterium | reverse complement strand
TGTGGGCGTGATCAGCTCTTCCAATTCGGCACGATCGGCGGCAGCGTACGCGGCGGCATCGGGATAGCGGGCGAAAACCACCGGAGTGATCAAGTTGACCCGCTTGTCGGTGCTCTGGGCGGACAGGATGGTAGCCACGAGCAGCTCAAGCGGGTTGCTGAAATCGAGCTCGATGTGGGCGTCGGGATAGGTGGCTGCCAGGATGCGGTTCATGGTGCGGGCACGACGTACCAGCGCAGTGCGGGACTTGTCGTACGGGAGTGTTGCCGCCTGGTACACAGCATCAGGAGCCAACTCGACAGCGCCGCCTGAAGTGCTCGAACTCATGCTCATCACACTAGTTCAGAGCCAACTTCGTGCCCCTGACGTTCCTCCGCATTCAACGGTAGCCTTGCCTCGATGGCGCCGTACGGTGATCAGGGAGGTAGCGCGTGGATCCGGAGATCTTGAAAAAGGCGCCGCTGTTCGCCGGACTGGAAGACGAAGCCGCGACCGCGCTCTCCTCTGCTATGGGAAAGCTGCACCTCAACAAAGGTGACGTGCTTTTTCACGAAGGAGACTCTGAGGACCGGCTCTATATCGTCGTCAGCGGCAAGATCAAATTGGGACGTACCGGATCGGCAGGGCGGGAGAACCTGCTAGCCGTGCTCGGGCCTGGCCAAATGTTCGGCGAACTGTCGGTTTTCGATCCTGGACCGCGATCAACTACCGCCACGGCGGTCACAGCATGTGAGCTGCGGACTCTGGAACACGATGAGCTGCTTCCTTGGCTGACCGACCGTCCTGAGGTCGCTCAGGGCCTGCTCGGCCAGCTCGCCGCCCGGCTGCGGCGCGCCAACGATGTGGTCGCCGACCTGGTCTTCTCCGACGTACCAGGCCGGGTTGCTAAGCAGCTGCTAGAGCTGGCGCAGCGGTTCGGCGACAAGCGCGACGACGGCATGCACGTCCATCATGACCTGACGCAGGAGGAGCTGGCGCAGCTCGTCGGCGCTTCGCGCGAGACGGTCAATAAGGCTCTTGCTGATTTTGCGGCTCGCGGCTGGATTCGGTTGGAGCCCCGCTCGGTCACCATCCTCGATGTCGAGCGGGTGGAGCGCCGGGCGAGGTAGAGCCGCCACCCGCTCCGACCCCTTCGTGCACACATTCGTTTCCGCATGCTAGCGAGCGGGTTGAGGCCCGGCTCGCGCGTTCAACCTTTACGGGTACGGGCGAGCCGGGAAGCGATGGCGCGGTGACCAGAATCAGGCGGTGCCGAGAGTCACCTCGGCGGTCTGCGGTGAGCCGCCGTCGCGGATGAAGGTGACCGAGACGGCCGTGCCGGGGGCATAGAACCGAGTAGCGGCGATCAGCCCGTCAGCGGTCGTGGTGTGGAAATCGTTGATCTTGGTTACTACGTCACCAGCCTGCAGGCCGGCCTTCTCAGCGGCGCCACCGCTGACGACCTGCTGCAGCGGGACGCCGACCGCGGTAGATACCTCGGAGTCAGAACCGGCCACCGTCACCCCGAGCGCAGCGTTGCTGGACTTGCCGGTCGTGATCAGCTCACTTGCGATACGTGTCACAACGTCGGAGGGGATGGCGAAGCCAATGCCGATGTTGCCCGGCTGACCGCCGTCGGCACCGGAACTGGTGCTGGCGATCGAGGAGTTGATGCCGACGACGTCACCGTTCAGGTCGACAAGCGGACCGCCCGAGTTGCCAGGGTTGATCGCAGCGTCGGTCTGGACTGCGAGATAGACGGCGTCATTGTTGTCGCCGGAACGGACCGGACGGGCGGTGTTGGACACAATGCCACTCGTCACCGACTCCGAGAGCCCGAGCGGCGCGCCAGCAGCGACCACAGTCTGGCCGACCGTGAGTTCGCTGGACTTCGCGAAAGTGGCCGGATTTAGGTCCTGCACGCCGTCAACCTTGATCACCGCCAAGTCATTCGACTCAGAGCTTCCAACAACTTTGGCAGTGGCCGTCGATCCGTTGTGGAAGGTGACGGTGATGGTGGCCCCCTGGGCGCCGCCCGCGATCACATGGTGGTTGGTCAGGATGTGGCCGTCCTTGTCGAGCACCACGCCGCTGCCGATCCCACCGCGACCACCTGACTGGACGGCGATGGTGACCAACGAGGGCTCGATCTTGGCGGCAGCCGCTGCGACCGTGCCATCGAGGGTCGGCTGCGGCGCTGCCCCGCTCGTGACGGTGATCGGTGAGACGCTGCCGTCATTGACCAAATATGCGTACGACCCAATGCCAGCACCGGCACCAAGCACAGCGGCGATGGCCGCGCCGGCGATCAATGCACCGGTTCGGCGTCTCGGCCGCTCCAGCACTGTCGTGGGTGTTGGATTCGCACTCAGCGGAGGAACGCCCGCAGGAGATGGGAAGTCCGCTCCGGTGTAGCCGCCATACGGAGCATTCGGCAGGATGACCGTTGACTCCTCATCGGGGCGTTGAGGCTGTGGATTCGAAGTGAAGTTTGGCATTCCAGGCTGCGGGTTTGGGTTCATGCATCGACAGTGGCGCGGGACCCTATGAGCACCCTGTGAGGTCTGAATGAGCTCCCTGAGCGTTCCGAGAAGTTCGCGCTTCAGCGCGCCTATGTGTTAGCCCTGCTGGTGCAAGTAGTCCAGCTGTGCCCGCACTGACTGTTCTGCCGCGGGCCACACGCTGCGGTCGACGTCGGCGTAGACCCGAGCCACAATCTCGCTGGCCGTACGGTCCCCCGCTGCGAGCGCGGCTCGGATCTCATCGAGACGCTGGTGCCGGTGGCTGCGATAGAAGTGCAGCCAGGGCAGCGGGTCAGTGACTGGCGGCCCGTGACCAGGCAACAGCTCGACCACGTTCCGGGTGCTGACCAGGTGTTCCAGGAGATCGAGAGAGTCGAAATATGCCGCAAGATCACCGTCCGGGTAGGTGATCACCGTCGTACCACGGCCGAGCACCATATCGCCGGTGATCAGCCGGCTGGCCCCATCTGGCCCAGCCAGCAGCAACGAACGGGAGTCACTGGTGTGACCCGGTGTCTCGAAGACCTCGAGCCTCAGTGCGCCCACCGTGAGCACATCTCCCCTGTCGAGGCCATCCGGTCCGATGCGAAACTGCGGATCGGCGGCCCGTACGCCGCAACCCGCCCGCGCCGCAAGCATCGCCGCGGCCTCGGAATGATCGAGATGCCGGTGCGTGAGGACAATCGTGACGAGCCGCGGCGTGCAGGCCGCCAGAATCGCCTCGATATGCATCTGGATCGCTGGACCGGGGTCGACCAGCACAGCACCCTCGTGCTCATCAGTGATCACCCAGGTGTTGGTACCGTCCAGGGTCATCGGGCCAGGGTTGGGAGCCCGGATCAGCCGGACATACGGCACCCCCGAGACCCCAGAAAATGTCACGTCGCGGTCCCGCGAGGGCGGGGCTGCGGATAGCGGAATTGCCAACCGCCTCCGGTCTCCACCAACTGCGGCAATACCGGCTCGATCTGCCGATTCAGCGCATGATTGATCACTGCAGCCACTGTTTGAAGATCAGCGAGCTCGATCAGGATCGACATCGTGGGCGGCAACATCGCAATGCCACCCAAGCGCTCGGCGGCCAGCGCGTCTGCCGGAGTCGACCATTCGGCGCGATCAGTCTCACCGGAAAGATCGGCCGCTTCCTGATCAGGGGGCAAGGCCGCCACGAAGAACGTCGTGTCATATCGGCGCGGCTCGATTTCTGGAGTGATCCAGTGCGCCCAGGGATGCAGCTCCGCCTCACCCAGCAGCACACCTGTCTCTTCGAACGTCTCACGAAGTGCGCAGCGGCGGAGCGGATCGTTTCCGATGGCCTCGTCGGCTGGGTCAACCCGACCGCCAGGAAAGACCACCATCGAGGGCGCGAAGGGCATTCGGGCGTGTCGATGCAATAAATAGGTCTCAAGTCCAGCTTCGCCGTCCCGCAGCAGGATGACGCTAGCCGCAGCCACGGCCGGACTCGGCACGGAATCGGGAGTCCACTGTGCGGCCCGCTCCACCATGCCAGCCGGTATTTGCGGCCCCAGCCTGATCAAGACGTCGTAGGAATGCGACGGCATGGCACCAGTCAGAGCGGCACGATCGTTGGCGTCGAGCCAACGCTGACCATGAGCTCTACCTCAACCGGCGCATCAAGTGGTAGCGCCGCGACACCGACCGCGCTGCGAGCGTGCCGGCCCGCCTCGCCGAAGATGTCTCCGAGCAGCCGGCTGGCGCCGTTCGCGACGAGTGGTTGATCAGTGAATCCAGGAGCACTGGCCACGTACACCACCACCCGGAGAATCCGCAGGATCACGTCGAGATCGCCAGTCAGGTCCGCCACTGCCGCCAGCCCATTGAGCGCTGCGATCCGGGCGCAGTCGACAGCCTCGTCAACCAAGACCTCATCGCCGACTTTTCCGACGGCTCGTAGCGTGCCATCCACCAGCGGCACCTGGCCGGCGGTATAGACCACATCTTCAAACCGCACGGCAGGCACGTACGCCGCAACTGGTGCTGGTACCGCCGGCAAGCTCAGTCCAAGATCAGCAAGCCGTCGCGACGGCAGTGTCACGCAGCAGCTCCGGGCGCCGGAATCGGACGCTTGAGGTAGGCGACGAGGTTCTCAGGATTGAGACCTGGCACCACCTGCACAAGCTCCCATCCGTCCTGCCCCCAGTTATCCAGGATCTGCTTGGTCGCGTGCACCAGCAGAGGCACCGTCACGTACTCCCACTTCGTCATGGCTTCACTGTAGAGGCCGGTACCCCGTCTTGATTGCACTCTGACGAGCGGCCAGCAGATTCGCCTCGTTCGCCGCCCGAGAACATAACGGGCAACCTTCAACGAGGTGCAACCCGCAAGCTCCTGCAGTCGGCGAATCGACCGCCCGTCATAGTGCGCGGCGTGCGGGTTATGAGCAGAGACAAAAGGGATGCCCGCTCGGATCGAGAAAGACGATGAAGTCGGGGCTGTGGTCGCCGCTGGCAGCTCTGCGGGCACCGATTGATTCCGCGTACGCCGCCGCTGCGTCCAGATCGTCCACCTCAAGATCGAGATGGAACTGCTGTGGCACGGTATTGTCTGGCCAGGTCGGCGGCTTGTGATTGAGCGCCAGCTGGAAATCGATCTTGACGGCTGAGTCACCGCCGATGGTGATCCAGTCATCCTCGGTTTTTTCAACCTGCCAGCCGAGCAAGGCGGTATAGAACTCGGCCAGCCGCGGCGGATCGTCGGTGTCCAACACCACGTTGCCCATGCTGATGCGAGGGCGAGATGTTGCCGCGGCCGCAGTTCCAGCCTCAGCGCTCGTGTCCGATGTAGATGTCATGCAGCACATCTTCCCGTTTAGCACTGACAGTTCTCATTCGGAGAGCGCCAGTACATTGGCCGGATGAAGGTAGGCATCCTAGGCGGCACGGGACCCCAGGGTCGCGGTCTGGCCAGGCGACTTGCCGCGGCCGGACATGACGTGCTGATCGGGAGTCGCACCGCCCAGCGAGCCGAGCTCATCGCCGCCGAGTACAGCCAGACCGAGGGGTCCGGTCGGATCACGGGCAGCAGCAATTCGGACGCGGCTGCCGCCGAGCTCGTGATCGTCACCGTGCCGTACGAAGGTCATGCCGATTTGCTCGCCTCTTTGGCTACCGAGCTGGCGGGCAAGATCGTCGTCGACTGCGTCAATCCACTCGGGTTCGACAAGCAGGGGCCATTTGCCCTGTCCGTGCCTGCCGGCTCAGCGGCGCAGGAGGCGCAACAGCTGCTCCCTGAGTCCACCGTCATCGCAGCCTTTCATCACGTGAGTGCCGTCCTTCTGGATGATCCGGCGGTCGAGCACTTCGCAGACGATGTGTTGGTTCTGGGCGAGGACCGCGAGGCCGCTGCGGTGGTCTGTGAGCTCGCCGCAGCGATCCCGGGCACCCGTGGCATCTACGCCGGCCGGCTCCGCAACGCGGCTCAGGTGGAGGCGCTGGCCGCCAACCTGATCGCCATCAATCGGCGCTACAAGACTCACGCAGGGCTCGCGATCACAGGCGTTCCGTGACTCCCAAGCACACCCTGCACATCGTCAGTGGAAAGGGCGGTACCGGCAAAACCACCATCGCTGCCGGTCTCGCGTGTGCCTTGGCCACTAGCGGTCGCCGCGTGCTGCTTTGTGAGGTGGAGGGACGCAATGGCATTACTGAGCGGTTCGACGTGCCGGCTCTGACCGGACCTGAGGAGCGCCGGATCAGCCGCACACCAGCAGGGGGGACGGTCTACGGGTTGTCGATCGACGCCGAGGACGCCCTAATCGAATACCTCGACACCTTCTACCACCTCAGCATTGCCGGCAAGGCGCTCGACCGTTTCGGTGCCGTCGACTTTGCCACCTCGATTGCGCCCGGGCTACGGGACGTCCTGCTCACCGGCAAGGTGTACGAGGCAGTCCGCCGCAAGATCAAGAACCGCCCGAACTCCTACGACGCCGTGGTTTTCGACGCACCGCCAACGGGCCGTATCGCCAAGTTCCTCAACGTGCATGCGGCCGTTGCCGGCCTGGCCAAGGTCGGTCCGATCCGCAATCAGGCCGACTCGATCATGCGGCTGCTGCGGTCGGCGACTACTACGCTGCATCTGGTCACCCTGCTTGAGGACATGCCGGTAACCGAGACTGAGGAGGCCGTCGCCGCACTACGGCCTACTCGGATTCGGATCGGCACCGTGATCGAGAACATGGTGACACCGACCCCGCTCGATCATGATCAGCTTGAGACCGCCGCTGCCGGCTCAGTGCTGCTGAAGGTTCCGCGCCTGACGGTCAAACAGAACCAGGCATTGGCGTCAGAGTTTGCCATCGAGGCAGGTCGCACGCTGCAAGAGCAGCAGCGCCACGATCGGCTCACCGCGCTCGGCCTTCCGCTAGCCAGCATCACTTTCGATCCCGGGGGTATTGACGAGGGTGCGATCTTCTCGATCGCCGAGCAGTTGACTGATCAAATGAGCCTGGAGGACGGGTGAGCAGCGTCGAGTCCCAACCGCACCGCGGGCCGACGGTGCCGTTCCTCGACATCGACAAGATCATCGGCGATCGGGAAACCAAGATCATTATTTGCTGCGGCTCGGGCGGTGTTGGCAAAACGACCACCTCAGCCGCCATTGCGGTACGCGCCGCAGAGGCGGGCCGCAAGGTGGCCGTTCTGACCATTGACCCAGCCCGCCGACTGGCCCAGTCGCTCGGCGTTGGCGAACTCGACAACACTCCTCGCCCAGTGACCATGATCGACACGGCAGCCGGAGGCAGCCTGGACGCGATGATGCTGAACATGAAAGGCACCTTCGACGACGTGGTGATAGCGCATTCCACACCTGACAAGGCAGCCGCGATCTTGCAGAACCAGTTCTATGTCGCATTGTCCTCAGAGTTCTCAGGAACTCAGGAGTACATGGCCATGGAGAAGCTCGGGCAACTGCACGCCGAAGCAGAAGCCAGCGGCCGGTGGGACCTCATCGTGGTGGACACTCCGCCAGCACGCTCAGCACTCGACTTCCTGGACGCGCCCGAACACCTGAGCTCACTTCTCGACGGCCGGTTCCTGCGCATGCTGTTGCATCCGGCGCATGGTCCGCTGCGCTTCATGACCGCTGGGTTCAGCATGATGTCCGCCGTCATGACCAAGATCCTCGGTGCGCAGATCATCAGCGACGTACAGACCTTCGTCCGCGCGTTCGAGGCACTTTTCGGCGGATTCCGGCAACGGGCTACCTCGACGTTCGAACTGCTGTCGTCACGGCACAGCACGTTCCTGGTCGTCGCGACTCCGCAGCATGACGCTTTGCGTGAGGCCGAATACTTCGTGGACCGGCTCACCGAGGAAGGCATGCCCCTCTCGGGCATGGTGCTCAACCGGGTGCACACCTCAGCGTTGGCGATCTCGCCGGAACGCGCGCTCTCCCTGGCCGAGGATCTCGCGGGAACCTCAGCCGTCCTGGAGGTGGAGGCCCTACGCCGTCACGCCGCCCTGATGCGCACCATCGAAACCGAAACCAGATTGATGGAGCGCTTCGCCGCAGCTCGTCCGGCGGTGGCCCAAACCCAGGTTCAGTCCTTGCCGACCGACGTCACGGACCTGTCGGCACTCCGTTGCGTCGGTACCTTGCTGTCTGACAAGGACTGAGAGCCCGACGGCACAGGCTTGGCCGCTTGCTGGTTCGCCCTGCCAAGCAGGACGGAACGCCACGAAGTGACATCACCCCGCTGCCGAAGCAGCAGGCGACGTTCCCGCTCGGTCATGCCGCCCCAGACGCCCCATTCGATGCGGTTGTCCAGAGCTTCGGCCAGGCACTCGAAGCGCACCGGGCACCCCGAACACACCAGCTTGGCTCGTTTCTGGTCTGACGCCTCCGGGAACAGGGCATCTTCCATCCCCCGGCACTTGGCGCGCATTGTCCAGTCTTCACGTTGCACTGCAGGCACGCTGCATCTCCCCCTCGTGAAACAATCGCCGTGCCGGGCATTTCCCCGGCCCTTGGTGGCACGGCGGTATGACACGCTACGCATGGCCCCAGCGAGCTGACTAGATTCGTGTCCCGATGTTTTCCGTTTTGTGATATTTCGGTGCTTGACAATTGAACCAATACCCCACTCAGGTCAAGATTTGGTATCACTACGTGACTGAGATGGGTGGGGTGGCTCCCTTAGGCTTGTAGTCGTGCCGTTTACGCCGAAGCGCGCGGGGAGCCTCGCGTACTCGCTGGTGATGTTCGTCGTCGTCAGCATCCTGTCCGGTGTTCTGGTGGCCGGACTGTTCATCCCTTTCGCGGGTATGGCGGGGGTCACTAGCAACGCTGCAGCCGCAGAGCTGGAGAGCTTGCCGGCTGAGCTCTCGACACCTGCCCCAGCCACCCGTAGCAAGGTGCTGATGGGCAATGGCAAGACGCTGGCGTACTTCTATGACGAGAACCGGATCCCGGTGAAGCTGAAGAACATCGCTCCGATCATGCGGCAGGCGCAGATCGCCATCGAAGACCACCGTTACTACGAGCACGGAGCTTTGGACTTCAAGGGCACCATGCGGGCGCTAGTGCGCAACTCGACCGAGGGCGGCATCACCCAAGGTGGCTCCTCGCTCACCCAGCAGTACGTCAAGATGGTGCAGATCGAGGCGTGTCAGGCCAAGGGCGATAGCCAGTGTGTGAGGGATGCCCAGGCTCCGACCATGCAACGCAAGATTCGCGAGCTGCGGTACGCGATCGCGATGGAGAAGAAGTTCACCAAGGATGAGATCCTGGAGCGCTACCTCAATATCGCCTATTACGGTGAGGGCGCGTACGGCGTCGAGGCAGCAGCCCGGCACTACTTCTCTACGAAGGCGTCCAAGCTCAACCTGGCTCAGGCGGCGATGTTGGCCGGCCTGGTGCAGAACCCGGACGCCAATAATCCAGTCCGCAACCCCAGCGCGGCACTCGACCGCCGCGATGTCGTGCTCAACCGGATGGTCGAACTCAAGTTGATCACGCTCGACCAGGCGAGAGAGGCGAAGGAAGTCGGCTTCAACCAGAAGAAGGTCAAGAGGACCCGCAACGGCTGCGTCGGCACCCGCTATCCCTTCTTGTGTGACTATGTGCGGCGTACGCTGCTCACCACGCCGAGCCTGGGCAAGACCGAAGAAGATCGCGAAAACATGATCAATCGCGGCGGGCTGATCATTCAGACAGCGATCGATCCCAAGACCCAAGACCTGGCGGAGAAGAAGGTCAGCGCGGTGGTGGGCCCCAGGGATCCGGTCATCTCCACAATGAATATGATCCAGCCGGGTACTGGGTTGATCATCGCGATGGCGCAAAGCCGACCGGTGATGGGCAGCAATGCCAAGAAGGGCCAGACCTATTGGAACCTGGCTGCCGATCCCGCAATGGGCGGCAGTCAGGGCTATCAGGCGGGCTCCACGTTCAAGCTGTTTACGCTCGCCGCAGCCCTGGAGAAGGGCATCCCGATCAGCAAGAGGTTCAACGCCAGGTCACCCTTGAACTTCACCGGCTGGCCGTACACATCCTGCCGTGGGCGCGAGCGCGTCTGGGATCGCTGGGTGGTGAGGAACGCCGTCGGGCACAGCAAGACCATCGGGATGATGGAGGCCACACAGTTCTCCGTCAACACCTACTTCATTCAGCTGGAATTGGCCACTGGTATGTGCCGGGTTACCAAGATGGCCGCAAGGACCGGCGTCAAGGTCGGGGCACGCATCGGTCAGCCGCCCGTCGATATCGTCCGGGAGTATCAGGACAAGCCGTCGTTCACCCTAGGCACCGTCGAGGTGAGCCCGCTGTCGATGGCAGAGGCGTACGCGACCTTCGCGGCCCGCGGCATCCACTGCGACCCGATCATCGTTTCCAAGATCACAACGCGTTCCGGAAAGAATCTCGCCGTGCCAGATGCCAACTGCCGGCGGGTGGTGGACAAGGACGTCGCGGATGGTGTCAACAGGGTCCTTAAGTCGGTCGTCGACAAGGGCACCGGCAAGCGCGCCAAGATCTACGACGGTCGCGCCATTGCCGGCAAGACCGGAACAATCAACAGCAACGAGGCCGTGTGGTTCGCTGGCTACACGCCCGAGATCGCCGGCGTGGCCATGATCTCTATCGACAACACCAAGAAACCGTTCATCAGGCGCGGCGCGGGTTACTACCGGCGTGGCGGTGTGAAGGGCTACCGGGTGCCCTCCACCGGTGTCTATCTGGAGGGCTCGGGTAGCGGCGACGCGGGGATGAAGATCTGGCGACCGGTCATGCAGAAGTACTTCCAGCAGATCCCGAAGACGGGCTTCAACCAACCTCCGCGGAAGATCGAGGTCGGCAAGCAGGTCAAGGTGCCCAGTCTTCGCGGTATGAGCATCTCCGCTGCGACGAGGAAGCTGGAGCGGCTCGGCTTCACAGTGGAGAAGCGGTATGTCTACCACGACAAAGTGCCCAAGTACGGGTTCATAGGCTGGTCACCAGATCCCGGCTCGTGGATCTCGGAATACGGCATGGTGTACGCGGTGTACTCGAATGGCCGCGATCCAGCCGAGGTCGAAGCCGAGAGGCGGGCCAGGAGGCAGGCGCGAGAGGAGCAGAAGCAGCAGGAGCAGAATCCGCCGCCTCCGCCATGCACGACGCCGCCGTTCTGCCCACCAGGTAATAGGTAGCGACTTGCCCCTGAGATCAACCAGCCAACTGGCGCCTAACCTCAGCCGCAACCACGCTGCCCTCCGCCTTCCCCTTGGTCTGCGGTGTTACCTGAGCCATCACCTTGCCCATGCCCTTCATGCCGAGCTCAGCTGCTCCGGTGGAGGCGATGGCGTCGGCGACGATATCCGCGATCTCCTGCTGCGTTAGCTGCTGCGGCAAGTAGTCGGCCAGCACGTCGGACTCAGCACGCTCTTTCTCAGCCAGCTCGGCGCGGCCCGCATTGGCATAGGCCGCTTCGGCTTCACGACGCTTCTTCGCCTCCCGGATGACGACGTCCAGCACCTGCTGATCGGAGAGTTCCACTGCCTCCGCACCGGCCACCTCGGCTTCGGTGATTGCAGTGAGTACCATCCGGATCGTGCCTGACCTGACCTTGTTGCGATCTTTGATGGCGGCGGTCAGATCGGAGCGGAGGCGCTCCTTGAGCGTGCTTGCTGCATCGGACATGCGACCAGTGTGGCAGCAGGTTTCGCTTGTAGCCTTCTGATTATGGCTGCGGACCGTGCGACCAACGCGATCGTCAAAGGCTTGCTCGGCGTCGGGGCGATCGGTGCTGGCTGCCTGGCGTATGCCGGGTTGTACGAGGTCAATGCGTTTCGCCTGCGGCGGTTCACCGTGCCTGTCCTGCCCGGCGGTGCGCGACCGATTCGTCTTCTTCATGTTTCTGATGTCCACATGACACCGGCTGATACGGCTCGGCAGCGTTGGCTCTCCACTCTTGGTGCGCTGGAGCCGGATTTGGTGATCAACACCGGCGACAATTTGGCGCATCAGGAGGCGGTGCCCTTCGTGCTCGGCAGTTTTGGCCGGCTCCTTGACCGCCCCGGTGTGTATGTCTGGGGCGCGAATGACTATTACGCGCCGAAGTTCCGTAACCCGCTGAAATACTTCCTTGGTCCGAGCCGGCTGAAGCGGCTTCCGGAACGTACGCTGCCTTGGCAAGATCTGGGGCGCGGTCTAAAGGAGGCGGGCTGGATCGATCTGACTCACACCCGTGCCTCGTTGGAGATCAAGGGTGTCCGGATCGGCTTCCGCGGGACCGACGACGCCCATATTGATCAAGATCGCTATGCCGATGTCGCCGGGCCGATCGATCGCGACGAGATCGATCTCGCGATCGGTGTCACGCATGCCCCGTACCGCCGCGTACTCGATGCGATGACGGCTGACGGGCATGACTTGATCATTGCGGGGCACACCCATGGCGGCCAGGTCTGCCTCCCCTTCTATGGGGCGTTGGTCACCAACTGCGACTTGGACACCCGGCGCGCAAAGGGTCTTTCACACCACAGCGCCGGCGGACACACCGCCTGGCTGCATGTCTCGGCGGGTGTCGGGACGTCTCCCTACGCGCCGATTCGCTTTGCCTGCCCTCCGGAGGCGACACTGCTGACCTTGACGAGCAAGAGCCTGGAGA
>JAICEV010000054.1 GCA_025923975.1 Propionibacteriaceae bacterium | reverse complement strand
GCCAAGGAGGTCCGGCAGCGATTCGACTTCAAGAACACCGACGCCAGCATCCGCTGGTCGGGCCAGACGATCGAGATGGAGGCGAACTCTGAGGAGCGAGTCAAGGCAGTGCTCGATGTCTTCCAGTCCAAGCTCGTCAGACGCGGCGTCAGCCTGAAGGCTCTGGACGCGAGCGCACCAAGATCATCTGGAAAGCTCTACAAGATCACCGGCACAATGAAGGAAGGCATTAGTCAGGAGAAGGCGAAGAAGGTCTCCAAGCTGATCAAAGACGAAGGGCCGAAGAACGTACGCGCCCAGATCCAGGGAGATGAGCTGCGCGTCAGCGGCAAGAGCCGTGATGATCTTCAAAGGGTGCAGGCACTGGTCAAGGCCGCCGATCTGGACTTCGCCGTACAGTTCACCAACTATCGGTAGCTACACCGGCGAGGCAAGCGAGCCCCGAACCCGAAGATGTAAGGATCACAGCATGGGCTTTCTGGATGAGCTGAAGGACAAGGCCGAGGAATTCGGAGACAAGGCAACGCAGGGATTCGGGACCGCCAAGGACGAGACCGAGGAGGTGATTGAGAACGTCAAGGACCGGTTCGAGGGTGATGACGAGACACCGACGCTTGCCGATGAGCCAGTCGGCTATTCAGGCGAGGGAATCGAGGGCATCAAGGAGAGCTTCGGAGAGGCAACCGCGGGGACGACCGAGTCCGCCGGATCGGCGGTCGATGAGGCGGTTGGCGGGCAAGAGTCTGCTGCGGAACGTACGCCCGGACCCTGAATCGATGTGATCGTTAACCTCATTAAGAGCGTACGGTCGCAATCTTTGGCGGCCATTAGGAACATCGTGCCCCTGCACGTTCGCCATCTCCGGACGGCAAACAAGGGTTAAATTCACCAGTCGGGCCCCCGTTAGCCATCTCCAGACGGGAAACGTGAACGGGCGCGGGTCAATTGGAACTGAAGGCACGTACCCAAAGAACGCGGCGCTCTAGGTGCCGGGCGCAATGTTGTGGTTGAAGCGGAAGAAGTTCGTCTCGTCGTACTTGCTCTTGAGCGAAGTCAGCCGGGCGTACTTGGCCTCGCCGTACGCGACCTCCACCTGAGAAGACGGTTCGTCGGAGAGGAAGTTGATGTATACGCCGTGGCCGTACGGACGCATTGCCTCCCAAGCCCTACGCGCCCACGCCTTGTGCCGCTCCGGCTCGGGATCGTCAGGTAGCCACGAGGCCACGAAGTTGATGTCGTGCGCGGAGCTGCGGCCGGAGAAGGCAGTAGCGTCGTCGGCGACTCGGGCCACCGCTCCGCCCAGGGTGAAGATCGGTATGGCCGACAGCGGCGAGCTGATGGCCTTGGCCTGCTCGATGATCACTTCGATGGCTGAGTCGCTGAGCGGCGGAAGCTTCCACGACTTCCAGTAATAGTGACGACCATGCGGGTATGCCGGGTCGAACAAGGCCTGGTGGGCAACATAGGGCTTCGAACCAACGGCATCCACAATCGGGTTCTTGAATTCCCGAAGGGGCCGTAGCACTTCCTCTCCCTCATTGATGGGTCCTGCGTAGCAGACGATGAGGGCCACGACAGGTTGACCCCAAAGCTCTTCGGGGAAGACCGGGAGAGCTGGCGCTAGCCGGAGATTGGCCATGATTCCGACTTCGTCAGGCGCCTCGGCGGCGAACTCACGGAGCATCCGAAGCACCTCAGCCGCCTCTGCCATCGGCCATGCCAGTAGGCCGGCGAGCACGATCGGACCCACGGAGTGCAGCTGATACTGAAACGACGTGACGATCCCGAAGTTGCCGCCACCGCCCCGGAGGCCCCAGAACAGGTCGGGATGCTCCGCCTCACTTGCCACAAGGAACTCACCATCCGCCGTTACGACGTCGCAAGACAAGAGGCTGTCGATCGTCAGCCCAAAACAGCGCATCAGATGGCCGATTCCGCCGCCGAGGGTGAGCCCGCCGATGCCCGTGTGGGTCACAATGCCTCCGGTTACGGCTAATCCGAAGGCCTGTGCCTCGTGGTCGACGTGCCGCCACAGGCAGCCGCCCTGGGCCCGGGCTGTTCCCATGATGGGATCGATCCGCACCCCGATCATTTGGGAGAGGTCCATCACCAGTCCGTCCTCACAGAGCGCGTGTCCGGCAACGGCGTGCCCACCGCCTCGTACCGCCACTGCCATCTCCCGCTCTCGGGCGAATCGCACGGCAGCCATAACGTCGGCCGTTCCCATACAGCGGGCGATCACGGCGGGCCGGCGCTTGATATCCCCGTTCCAGATATGCCTAGCGGCTTCATAGCCGTCGTCGCCCGGTTCCAGCACTGCTCCCGAGAATCCGTCGATCTTCATTGCAGCCTCCATCCTGGGACGGTCTTGAGATAGATCGATGGTGACCTCGGTACCGTCGGAGCAGAAGTGCAATGTGTGAACCTGGCCTTCCGACCTGCCAGCGCTCAGGCAGGAGCAGCGGTAGCCACCCGCTCAGCATGATCTGAAACCGGCTCCATGGGATGCAGCGGTTGCGGGCCGAGTTCATGATCACGATGCCAGATGGGGAGGGCTCTGGCCAGCGTCCGGGAACCTCGCAGCTCAATCGCACCAGTGCGCAACGCGTGATCCCAGGTGATCTCCCCAAGGTGCCAGCGGGCGAATGCCACCGGATCGTTGACGATCACGATGAGATGCTCCTCGCCACCCGGGTACTTCTCGCAGATCTCTGCGTCCCCGCGCTCGATGAGCAGCCAGCAGCGACTGCCCGGCCTTGACAGGGTGGGATAGTCGAAGCGCACCAGGACGCGCTGCTGCGGTAGCCGGTCATGATCAAGGTAGAAGGTCGCCCACATCCACAGCACGACGCCAGGGTGGGCCTGCTCCGGTGTCAGATCCGCCCACTTCGACCCCCAGCGCTGAAGCGCACCCATGACCTCTGTCAGCTCTCGACCCGCTTCCGTCGGCTCATAGGTCGATCCGGGACCACCGAGCTTTGGACGAATCTTGATCACTCCAGCGTGCTCTAGTTCTCGTAATCGCTTCGACAGCAGTCCACGAGACAAACCGGGGACGCCGTCAGCGATCTCGTTGAAGGTTCTACAGCCCAGGAGGACGATGTTGCGCAAGATGATGAGGGACCAGCGCTCGGCGAGCAGCTCCGACGCCCGCGCGATCGGGCAGTACTGCCCATAGCTCCGCATACCGACAGCGTCCCACCCGACGACGACGATCACCAGTTCATCTTCTGAACCTGGACAGTCAGGAGGGCGGCGGCTGCACCATTTCCTCGAGCAGAGCATCCGAGCTCGAACCCCATGGGCTTGCGTCGCTGACCCACTCGAGCGCGTCGAATGGGCACTCCTCGACGCAAATGCCGCAGTACATGCACAGCGACCAATCGATAGCGAAGCGGTCGAGGACATGCTGGGTACGCCCGCGAGACCCGGGCGCCGGACCCTCCATCGGCTCGGTATGCGAGTCGATGTTGATGCACCAGGTCGGGCACTCCCGTGCGCAAATCATGCAGGACGTGCAGGCTGGTTCGATCAACCGGATCCACCGGTGCGACGGCTCTCGTGAACTCACATACGCCTCCGGCGCGACCTGCCGCCGGCGGCAGACTCGACCACTTCGGTCGGTTCAGGCGGAGCCAGCGACTCATCGCGATCACCCCAGACGGCCGCGTCGGGGACCCCTGGAGGCACTAGACGCCGACGACTTGGCGAGAAATCGGACTCTCCTGGCTCTTTGGCCCCAGGCCAGTTCATCCCGGTGCGCGCGGCCAGCACCTCGTCCTTGCGCAATGGGGTCCCCTCGAAGTCGGGATTGAGGAGCAGCCGACGGCGTTCGCCTCCAATGAATTCGACACCGAACAGCTCAGCCGCCTCCCGCTCATGCCACGCAGCGCCGGCAAAGACACCACTCACCGTGTCGATTCGCGGATCGTCCCGAGGCAGCAAACAGCTCAGCGCACGAGCCGCGGCTCCTTGCGCCAGGTTCCGTACCACCAGCACCACTCGGAAGCAATCCAGCCGACCGATCTCATCGACACAGCCGAGCCAATCGAAGTAGCCGAAGCCATCGGCCTTCAGCTTCTCAACCGCAGCCAGCCAGCCTTCCGGCGCTACTTCATTCACAACGGCACCCGCCCAGCGACCTGGTCGAGCACGGCCGACAGAGCCTCCGGTGGAGGCGGGCAACCCGGGACGTACGCGTCTACAGCTACTAGCTGATCGATTCCTTTGGTCACGGCGTACGAGTCCCAGTACGGACCACCGGATGACGCGCACGCCCCGAACGAAATCACCGTCGGCCGGCGTCCGGCCTGCTGCTCACAGCCGTCGACGATCGCTGCTACAGCCGGAGCCAGCCGATCGGTCACCGTGCCGGAGATGACAACGGCAACACGCGCTCGTTCATCAAGGGTCGGCAGCGGCGCTGTGGCAGCAGCCGAGGCGGCATCAAACTCCAGGGCGCAGCACGCCAACGCGACATCCAGCACGTACAGCGATCCGTCGCCGTACCAGTCGACCCAGCGCATGGGTCCACGGTAATCCGGCCCGATACAGCGCAAGCCGCCGTAGGCATGTCACGAACTAACGAATGGGTTTCAGGGGCTGAACGTCCATAAATACACAGAAACGCCTGCCTATCATGGGGTTAATCGGCAGCCTCAGCGGAGATCGCAGCCAACGAACCCCCTGACCCTAACCAGCGTTTGAGGCACGCCACAGAAAGAAGGCACGCAGAGCTGTGAAGCACGTCAATACCCTCGATCGAGTCGTGATCCGATTCGCCGGGGACTCGGGTGATGGCATGCAACTCACGGGTGATCGGTTCACCTCGGACTCGGCAGTATTCGGCAACGACATTTCAACGCTGCCTAACTTTCCTGCCGAGATCCGGGCACCCGCCGGCACGCTGCCGGGCGTGTCCAGCTTCCAGCTTCACTTCGCGAATTACGACATCATGACGCCCGGCGACCGGCCGGATGTGTTGGTTGCAATGAACCCGGCAGCGCTCAAGGCCAATATCGACGACCTGCCGCGCGGTGGCGTGATCATCACCGATTCCGCTGACTTCACCAAGCGCAATCTGGCCAAGGTCGGCTATGACAGCGACCCGCTCACTGACGGCTCGCTCGACGACTACCAGGTACACGCTCTGGACCTGACCGGCATGACCCTTGGAGCAGTCAAGGATTTCGGCCTCACCCGCAAGGACGCCACCCGGGCCAAGAACATGTTCGCGCTGGGACTGCTGACCTGGCTCTACCACCGGCCAACTGACGGCACGATCAGCTTCCTGACCACCAAGTTCGCCTCCAAGCCGGAGATCCGCGACGCCAACATCACCGCATTCAAGGCTGGGTACGCGTTCGGCGAGACCACCGAAGTGTTCGCGGTCACCTACGAGGTGGCCCCAGCCCCGATGCCTCCTGGGAAGTACCGCCAGATCTCTGGCAACCTCGCGCTCGCGTATGGGCTGATCACCGCATCCAGGAAGGCCGGCTTGCCGCTGTTCCTCGGCGCCTATCCGATCACACCCGCCTCCGATGTGCTGCACGAGCTCAGCAAGCACAAGCGTTTCGGCGTCACCACCTTCCAGGCTGAGGACGAGATCGCCGGAATAGGTGCAGCGCTAGGCGCAAGCTTCGCCGGGCATCTCGGTGTTACGACGACCTCGGGGCCGGGCGTTGTCTTGAAGTCAGAGACCATCGGACTCGCAGTAGCGACCGAGCTGCCCTTGATCATCTGCGACATCCAGCGCGCCGGACCTAGCACCGGCATGCCAACCAAGACCGAGCAGGCCGATCTGCTGCAGGTGATGTTTGGGCGCAATGGCGAAGCACCGGTACCGGTGCTGGCAGCGCAGTCCCCCGCCGACTGTTTCCCCACCGCGCTCGAGGCAGTCCAGTTGGCGATCAAGTACCGCACCCCGGTGGTGATCTTGTCCGACGGCTACATCGCCAATGGCGCCGAGCCGTGGCTGATCCCGGATCTCAACGCCATCCCGCCGATTGACCCAGAGTTCGCGCAGGCGTCCAACGCGACAGACAAGGCCGGTGAGCCCGTCTTCATGCCCTACTTACGGGATCCGCAGACGCTTGCCAGGCCATGGGCGATCCCTGGAACCGCCGGTCTGCAGCATCGCATCGGCGGCATCGAGAAGGCCAGGGACACCGGTGCTGTCTCTTACGATCCGGCGAACCACGAGGAGATGGTCCGCACCCGCCAGGCCAAGATCAACGGGATCGTCCAAGACATACCGGACTTGATCGTCGACGACCCAGCGGACGCCGACGGTCGGCATGCACGGGTCTTAGTGCTTGGCTGGGGTTCGACCTATGGGCCGATCGTTGCTGCAGCGCGCCGAGTACGCAAGACCGGGCGATTGATCGCCTACACCCACCTCCGGCATCTGAACCCATTCCCAGCGAATCTGGGTGACATCCTGCGCAGCTACGACCGAATCATCGTCCCGGAGATGAACCTCGGCCAGTTGGCGCTGTTGCTGCGGGCGAAGTACTTGGTGGACATCCATAGCTATTCACGAGTTCGCGGGCTACCGATCTCGCTCAGCGAACTTGCTCGTGATCTTGAAGCGGAGATCGATCAATTGAAAGGGACGAACCCGTGACCGCCGTCGATCAGCTGCATCCGGAGCTTGATCACCCAACTTCCGCACCCAACGGCACCGGCCAGAGCTACCGAGGGCTAGCCGGCGTACCGCTTTCGCTGGAGCCGTTGAACCGCAAGGACTTCACCAGTGATCAGGAGGTCCGCTGGTGCCCAGGCTGCGGTGACTATGCGGTGCTCGCCGCGTTCCAGGGCTTCATGCCGGAGCTCGGGATCAAGCGCGAGAACACAGTGATCGTTTCCGGCATCGGTTGCTCGTCGCGTTTCCCCTACTACGTGGACACTTACGGGCTGCATTCGATTCACGGCCGGGCGACCGCGATCGCCACCGGCGTCGCCACGGCGCGCGAGGATGTTGCGGTTTTCGTGATCACTGGAGACGGCGATGCCCTCTCCATCGGTGGGAACCATCTGATTCACGTGCTGCGCCGCAACGTCAACGTGACGATCTTGTTGTTCAATAACCGGATCTACGGGTTGACCAAGGGTCAGTACTCCCCCACCTCGGAAATCGGCAAGATCACCAAGTCCACACCGATGGGCTCCCTGGACAACCCGTTCAACCCGATCTCTCTGGCACTCGGCGCCGAAGCGACCTTTGTTGCGCGGACCATCGACTCCGACCGAAAGCATCTGACCAGCGTGCTGAAGGCGGCTGTCGCGCACCGCGGTAGCTCACTGGTGGAGATCTATCAGAACTGCCCGATATTCAACGACGGCGCATTCGATGCGATCAAGGACCCGGCGACCTCGGCCGATGCGATCATTCCCCTTACCCATGGGGAGCCGATCCGTTTTGGTGTCGACGGGCACCTCGGCGTAGTCCGTGATCAGCAGACGGGAGCCTTCTCGGTGGTTGAGGTCGGCGAGGTCGGTGAGGATGCGCTGGCCGTGCACGATGCTCACCTGGCGGATCCGTCCTTTGCCTTCGCTCTCTCCCGGCTGACCGATGCGGGTGTGTTGCACCGGGCGCCGATTGGCATCTTCCGCGATGTCGAGGCCTCGACCTATGACGACCTGGCTCGGGATCAGGTCGCGCTGGCCGCCAGCCTAGGCAACGATGAGGACGCCCTCCAGACGATGATTAATGGCGGAGACACCTGGACCGTCCATTAACTTGACTGCCCTCATCGACGCGTCTCAGATCCGCCCACTCTTTCCGCGGACGCCACGGTTGACCGAATGGCTGACTAGAGTTCGCTCCATTGAGTACGTCCATTCGTGATCGCGAGCGTCGGCCTGGCGCGAGCGATCACCATGAAGCGGGGGAATCATGAGCTCGAACAACCCGTACGGCGGCCCACAGTCGTGGCCAGGTCAAACGTCGGCTCCCGGCCCGACGCCTGGACAATCGCCGTCGCCGTACGGGTATCCGCAGCAGGGGCGAGGCGGGCCATCCACCGACTCCAGTTACTCCTTCGGACCCTTCGCTCCAGAAGGCAGACCGCAGGGGGGCCCTCAGCCCGGCCCGTACGGAGCGCCTTCTGGCCCCTACGGCCCTCATCCAGCGCGGGGCGCGCCGCCACCGAAGGGTAAGGGCAAGATCTTCATTATCGTTGGGGCGGCTGCGCTGGCGTTGATTCTCATGGCCGTCGTGGCAGTGGTTGTGGCGACGCGCGGGCCGAGCGCTGATTCTGGCAACAACTCGGGCACTCAGAACCAGAGCGGTCCACAGAATGCGGCACGGCCTTCGGATGCGGTGACCGGTTACCTGCAAGCCCTTGCCGCCGGCGACGCGGTCGCTGCGCTGTCCTATGCGGCCGATCCTGCGCCCACAGGCCCGCTGCTGACCAATGAGGTACTCACGGAATCTCGAGGTCGTGCCGCGCTGACCGAGATTCAGGTGCCTGCTGTCGAAGATCAAAACGCTAAGTCGGTTTCCGCCACCTATACGCTCGGCAGCTCTGCTGTCAGCGAGTCGTATGACGTCGTCAAGGTAGGAGACAGCTGGAAGCTGAGCCGTGCCGTCAAGGACCTCGATCTCAGCTTCCTTCAGAGCGGGTCGGTTCCGGTCAAGATCAACGGAGTAGAGGTGGATCAGGACTCGGTCGCGGTGCTGCCCGGCTCGTACGAGTTCACCACTGGCCTGCCCTACGTCGGCTACGGGTCCAAGAACGAGGTGCTGGTGAAGAGTCCATACGTCGAGGCCGATACCTACCGCATCCAGAGCCGGCTGACGAAGTCCGGTAAGAAGGCCGTTATCTCGGCAACCGAGAAGAGCTACAACAAGTGCCTCAAGGCCAATTCGCTCAATCCAAAGAACTGCCCGATGAAGTTTGACTCGAAGTACCGCTACAACAAGAGCACGATCACTTGGCGGCAGGCCGGGAGTGATCCGTTCCGGAAGCCCACGGTCACCTTCAGCGAGACGCAGGCTCGGATTGAGATTCCGCTCAATCTGAGGCTGTCTGGCAGCTGCACCCATCAGGGCCGGTCCGGCAACTGCAGCGGTACTCTCACCGGGAAGTCGGTCGCTGTCGTGAAGGTGACCGAAAAGCCGCTCAGGGTGAAGTGGCTCTGACTATCGAGTAACTACTTACCGGTCGGTAGCATGTGCCGGGTGACTGAGACTCCCGCTCAGAGATCTGCGATTGACTTCTCGACTTTCGACCCAGACGTCCGCATCCAAGATGATCTTTTCCGCCACGTAAACGGCACCTGGCTCAACGCCACGGAGATCCCGGCTGACAAGCCACTGACTGGTGCCTTCATGGAGCTGCGCGATCAAGCTGAAGCGGCTGTACGCGACATCATCACCACCCTTGAAAGTGGGGAGCCTGGCTCGGACGAGGCCCGGATCGCCGACCTGTACGCCAGCTTCATGGACGAGGAAGCGGTCGAGACGGCCGGCTCGAGTCCGATTCTGCCGCTGCTGGTCGCCGTTGATTCGGTGCAGACGATGCCGGACCTGATTCGAATGGTGGGTGGCTTCGCACGTAAGGCGGTACCAGGACTGGTGGCCCTTCAGGCGGAATCTGATCCTGGTGACCCGAACCGCTATGTGATGTTCGCCGGGCAGGGGGGATTGGGTCTGCCAGACGAGGAGTACTACCGACTCGACACCTACGCCGAGATCCGCGCTCAGTACCAGGCGCACGTATCGGCATCCTTCGCGCTGGCTGGCAGTGAGGACTCCGACGCTCAGGCGCAGCAGGTTTTCGATCTTGAGACCGAGATCGCCGCGACGCACTGGGACAAGGTGAAATGTCGGGATCTGCGGTTGATGTACAACCTGATGAGCTTGGACGATTTCGCCGCTAGCTGCCCGGGATTGCACTGGCGCGAGTTCCTGGCGGGTGCCGATATCGCCGAGTCGAAGATGGGTGAACTGGTGGCGATGCAGCCGTCATTCTTCGCCGAGGTATCTGCACTGCTCACCGAAGATCGGCTGCCCGCGTGGCGGGCCTGGGCGAAGTGGAAAGTGATCAGCTCGCTGTCGCCCTATCTGTCGAGCGCCTTCGTCGATGAAAATTTTCGCTTCTACGGAACGGTGTTGTCGGGCACGCCCGAGCTTCGTGAGCGCTGGAAGCGTGGGGTGGCGCTGGTGGAGGCCTCGGTGGGTGAGGCAGTCGGCAAGATCTACGTCGACCGTCACTTCTCCTCGGTGGCCAAGGAACGGATGGATCAGCTCGTCGGGAACCTGATCGAGGCGTACCGGCGCTCCATTGCCGATCTTGATTGGATGACCGAGGAGACCAAGGAGAGCGCACTCGCCAAGCTCGCCAAGTTCCGCCCGCATATCGGCTATCCGAAAAAGTGGCGGGACTACTCCACTCTGATGATCACCAGGGATGACTTGATCGGCAACGTGATGCGGGTGGCCGACTTTGAAGTCAATCGCGCGTTGAACAAGATCGGCCAGCCAATTGATCGCGAAGAGTGGCTGATGACGCCGCAGACGGTCAATGCGTACTATCACCCGCTCAAGAATGAGATCGTGTTCCCGGCCGCCATCCTGCAGCCGCCATTCTTCAATGAGCACGCCGATGACGCCGTCAATTACGGCGGTATTGGGGCAGTGATCGGACACGAAATCGGACACGGCTTTGACGATCAAGGTTCTACCTGTGACGGCGATGGCATGTTGCGCAACTGGTGGACCGACAAGGACCGTGAGGCGTTTGAGGAACGAACCACGGCGTTGATCGATCAGTACAACGTCTTGGAACCAGCGCAGGCGCCGGGGCATCGGGTCAACGGTCAACTGACCATCGGCGAGAACATTGGTGATCTTGGCGGGCTCTCGATCGCCTATAAGGCGTACCAGATCGCCCACGATGGCAATCCTGAGCCCGAGCGAGACGGCCGTACGCCCGAGCAGCGACTCTTCCTGAGTTGGGCAGCGGTGTGGCAGGCCAAAGTGCGCACCGAGATGGTGCTGCAGCGGCTAGCGACCGACCCCCACTCACCGCCGGAGTTCCGGTGCAACCAGATCGTTCGCAACCTGCCGGAGTTCTACGCCGCTTTCGACGTAAAGGAGCCCGACGCTCTCTGGCTCGACGAGGACCAGCGAGTCAAGATCTGGTAGCGGCGTCAGGTGGTTCGGGTTACCACGGTGGTGCAGAGGTCGTCGAGGGCGTCTCGGGCTGGGCCGACTGGGAGCGGCTCGAGGAGGACCCGGGCGGCTTCGGCGCGGCGCCGGACTTCGTTGCGAGCCTCGTCGATGCAGCGGTGGTGCCGCAGCAGGTCCAACACTTCGTGTAGTGCGCCGTCGTCGTGCAGATCACAATCGAGCAGCTGGAGCAGCCGCGCGTCGGCGGGGTCGGTGGACTTGCGGGCCAGCAGAGTCGGCAGCGTCGGGATGCCCTCGCGAAGATCAGTTCCGGGCGTTTTGCCGGTGTCATCGCTGGTGATGTCGATGATGTCGTCGCTGAGCTGGAACACCACACCAATTTGCTCGCCGAAGTCGGCCATCACCCGCTGCAGGTGCGGACTCGCCCCAGAGATCTTGGAACCGAACAGTGCAGACGTCGCGATCAAGGAGCCCGTCTTGTCAGCCACGACCTGGAGGTAATGATCAAGCGGATCCACGCCGCTGGGCCCGACGGTCTCGGCAATCTGGCCCTGCACGAGCCGGGAGAAGGTACGCGCCTGGAGCCGCACGAACTCCGGGCCAAGGTCGGTGACGATGTCGGAGGCGCGAGCGAACAGCAGATCTCCGACAAGGATCGCAACGGTGTTTCCCCAGCGTGAGTTCGCGCTCGGAGAGCCGCGACGAATTCCAGCCTCGTCCATGACGTCGTCGTGGTAGAGGCTGGCCACGTGGGTCAACTCGACGACCACAGCTGCCTTCACCACGTCGTCGGCATCGGCGTGCGGGCCGACATGGGAGCCGAGGACGACCAGTAATGGCCGAAAACGCTTCCCGCCTGCTGCGATGATGTGCTGCGCGGCCTCGGTCACCATGTCGGAATCGGCTTCAGCGGCCTTGCGCAGTGCGGCCTCGATCTGCTCGAGTTGGGTTCGGACTGAGGCCTCGAAAACCTCGTGCCGCGTCTGTTCAGCCAGCACGCTTCCCTCCATGCGTCAGCGGATGAACTCCCCTGCTTGCTGGGCCAAGGCCAACAGCGGGCCCGGAAACACACCGAAGGCTACCGTCGCGACCAGACCAACGCCCACTGCAGACAGGGTGGTCCATCCAGGACGTACGACGCTTGTCGCCATGATTCTCGGCTCTGCAAAGAACATCAGCACGATGACGCGGATATAAAAGAAGGCCGCCACCACGCTGATCACCACCGCGACCACAACGAGCCATTCGATGCCGCCACTCCAGGCCGCGGCGAACACCGCCCACTTTCCGACAAAGCCACTGGTCAGCGGGATGCCGGCGAAGCTCAGCATGAAGATCGAGAAAATGGTCGCCGCCAGCGGTGCTCGACGCCCCAGCCCGACCCAGCTGTTGAGCAGGGTCGCCTCCCCGCTGGGATCACGGACCATGGTCACCAACGCGAAAGCGCCGATCGTCGCAGCCCCGTACGCGACCAGGTAGAACATCACCGATG
>JAICEV010000053.1 GCA_025923975.1 Propionibacteriaceae bacterium | reverse complement strand
GTTCCCCGACCTGGACACCGCGAATCCGATCGAGGACTACCTCGCTGGGCTGCGGCTGCTTGAGGGCGTGGCGGAGGACGTCGATGTCCTCATCCCCGGTCACGGGTCCGTCTGCGGAGCTGATCAGGTACGCGCACGGATCGAACTGGATCGCGCGTACGTGCAAGCTTTGCGTGATGGCCATGCTCCCGATGACCCGCGCATCGGGCCATCGGCCACGTTCGGCAAGGATTGGCTGCCCAGCGTGTATGAATGGCAACTGCAGCAGCTCGCCAAAAAAAGAGAGCACGACGGGACACCCGGATAGAGATCCGCTTGCGACACAAGACGACTCTGCCAAATTCTTGACTCAAAGACGCTAGGACCTGGCTCGGCGATGTGACGGGACCTGTCAGTACCACAATCAGCAGGTCCGCCCGCGCGCTGGCGGAGAGTGGTTGATCAGCGCTCGATAGGGGCCCATGCAGGGCCAGTCTCGCCGAGCGTTTCGTCGAGCTTGGCGAACAGTGGGGTTGGCTGCTGGAGCGGCGTTCCTGAGCCAATCGGGTGAGACTCCCAGCGTGCCAGCTCGCCGGCGTAATCACCCATGATCACCGGATAGTCCGGGCCACCCTCTTCGGTTACTTCGCGGATCTCCGGCTGCGCCGCCCAGACACCGCTGCCACCCAGCGCCTCGTGAACCTGCTGCGCAGCGTGGGGCAGGAACGGGGTCAGCAGGGTGTTGGCGTCCGAGACGACCTGTAACGCGGTGTGCAGCACCGTGTCGCGCCGCTCCGGATTGTCCTTGAGCTTCCAGGGCTCGGTGTCCGAGATGTACTTGTTCGCAGCGCCGACGACACGCATCGCTTCGGTGATCGCGAGCTTGAACCGGTTGCGGCCCAGCAATGCGCCAACCGTGTCGAACGCATTCTGCGAAGTACGCAGCAGCTCATGATCAACGTCAAGCAACGCCCCGGGTGTCGGGATTGACCCGTTGGTCCGGTGCGCCATGGAGATCGAGCGGTTCACTAGATTGCCCCACTCGTTGGCCAGCTCGAAGTTGGTGCGCCGTACAAACTCATCCCAGGTGAAATCGGTGTCGGTGCTTTCGGGACCCGCCACCGCAATGAAGTAGCGCAAGGCATCCGGCCCGAACTCGCGCAGGAAATCGCCGACGTAGATGACCTTGCCGCGGCTGGTGGAGAACTTGGAGCCGCTCATGGTCAGGTACTCGCTGGAGACGATCTCGTCGGGCAAGCGAAGCTCGCCCAGCGGTCCGACTGTGCCGCCATGATCACCCTCACCGTTGTGACCGAGCAGGATCCCGGGCCAGATCACGGTGTGGAAGACGATGTTGTCCTTGCCCATGAAGTAGTAGCCGCGCGCATCCGGATCGATCCACCATTGCTTCCAGGCGTCCGGATCGCCGCTGCGCTTGGCCCACTCCACCGATGCGGAGAGGTAACCAATAACGGCGTCGAACCACACATAGAGCCGCTTCATCGGCTGGTCGCGCCAGCCGTCCAGCGGCACCGGCACCCCCCAGTCAAGATCGCGCGTGATCGCCCGCGGCCGGAGATCCTCCAGCAGGTTCTGGCTGAACTTCAGCACATTGGGCCGCCAGTCGGTCCGCGAGCTCAGCCATTTCCCGAGCGAACCCGCCAGCGCCGGAAGGTCAAGGAGGTAATGCTCGGTTTCGACAAACTTAGGCGTCTCGCCGTTGATTCTTGAGACGGGGTTGATTAAGTCGATCGGGTCAAGCTGGTTGCCGCAGTTGTCGCATTGATCACCGCGCGCACTGGGATATCCGCAGATCGGGCAGGTGCCTTCGATGTAGCGGTCCGGCAGGGTTCGTCCAGTCGACGGGCTTACTGCACCCATCGTGATCCTGGGCACCACATAGCCATTGCGATGCAGCCCGAGAAAGAGATCTTGGACCACCGCATAGTGGTTGAGTGTGGTGGTTCGGGTGAAGAGGTCGTACGACAGACCCAGGTCACGGAGGTCGTTGACGATCACGCGGTTGTACTTGTCGGCAGTCTCGCGTGGGCTCAGCCCTTCACGCTCGGCCTGAACCAAGATCGGCGTGCCGTGCTCATCCGTCCCAGAGACCATCAAGACCTCGTGCCCGCTCATCCGCATGTAGCGCGCGAAGATGTCTGAGGGAACGCCGAAGCCTGAGACGTGGCCGATGTGGCGCGGGCCGTTCGCGTACGGCCACGCCACTGCAGCCAGGACACGCGAAGTCATGGGCTAAACCCTAGCCCGGCGCGGCACGGCCCTCTTCCGATGTTCAGTTCAGCGCCAGGTGCCTACTCGGCCGTCGCAATGCGCTGAACCAGGGCCATTCGTATGCCTTCCGGCGCGAAGGCGCTGCTGGCAGCGTTGATCCCCAGCCGGCGTACGTCCTCGAGCGAGTAGTCGAATGACTCGGCGAGTAAGGCGAACTCCCTGGTGAGGGTGGTCGCGCTCATCAGTCTGTTGTCGGGGTTGACTGTCACCCGGTAACCGAGCTGGTCCAGCCGGTAGATCGGATGCTCGGCGATCGAGACCACTGCGCCGGTCTGCAGATTGGACGACGGACACATCTCGAGCGGAATCTGCTCACTGAGAATGTATGCCGCGAGCTCGCCGAGCGCGGCACCGCCGACCGTGTCGTGCCGAATGTCGTCGACGATCGCCACACCATGGCCGATGCGGTTGGCTCCGCACACCTGCACCGCCTCCCAGATGGACTCGCACCCATCGGCCTCGCCCGCGTGAATCGTGTAATACACGCCCTCGCGACGCAGTAGCTGAAAAGACTCCAGGAACCGCGAAGGCGGGTAGCCCTTTTCCGGCCCGGCGATGTCGAAACCAGCGACGCTGTCGTGGCGATAGCGCAGCGCCAGCTCGGCGATCTTCCGTGTCGGTTCCGACTGCCGCATAGCAGTGAGCAGCTGACGCACCTCGATTTCGTTGCCGCGCGCTCGACACGTCGCCATTCCCTCGGCCAAGCCATCACGAACTGCCTCGATTGCCTGTGCTGCGGTCAAGCCTGCCGTCAGATGCTGTTCTGGCGCCCAGCGGGCCTCGCCGTAGATCACGCCATCGGTGGCCAGGTCCTCCACGAACTCGGCAGCCACCCTCCGCAAGCTCGGCGCTGTCTGCATGACTGCAAGTGTCTGGGCGAAGGTCGCCAGATAGCGTTCCAGCGACCCCGAGTCTGCCGAGTCCGCAAACCATCGACCAAGATCATCGGCGCTGTCCGCGGGCAACACGTGCCCCGTGTCCGCAGCTAGCTCAATGATCGTTTGCAGCCGCAAACCGCCATCGAGATGATCATGAAGCGACACCTTCGGGAAGGCTAGCAGCGCTTCGGTGTCAAGGCTCATGATCACCCCTGGCAAGATCGTCAGGCCCGAATGCCTGTGGCAACAGCGCATTCAGCGGCAGGACGCCGGAGGGCGTAGCAATCAGGCACTCGGCACCACCGTGCTCCCAGAGCAACTGCCGGCAGCGACCGCACGGCAGCAGCGTTGCTCCGCCCCCGTCGACACAGGCAAGTGCGACGAGCCGACCCCCACCACTGGCATGCAGCGCCGACACCAACCCACATTCGGCGCAGAGGCCCAACCCGTAAGAGGCGTTCTCGACGTTGCAACCGGCCACCACCCGCCCGTCGTCAACCAGCGCGGCCGCGCCGACTGGAAAGTGCGAGTACGGCGCGTACGCATGACGGCTCGCGTCTCGAGCTGCGGCCCGTAACCGATCCCAGTCGACGTTATTTCTCATAGGGAATACCGTCGGCTGCCGGCGGTCTGACACGGCCCACCAAGCCGGCTACGGCGATGATCGTCGCAACGTATGGCAAGATCAACAGGAACTGGCTGGGCATTGGGGTGCTCAGTGTCTGTAACTGGGAAGCCATCTGGGTGACAAAGCCGAAGAACAGGCACATGATCGACGCCAGCACCGGATGCCAGCGACCCATGATCACAGCGGCGAGCGCAATGAAGCCGTTGCCGACCGTGAACTCTTTGGTGAACGAGCCGGTCGATGCGAGTGTGAAGAAGGACCCGCCGAGCCCACCGAAGACACCGCCCGCCAGCACTGCTGACCAACGAATCCCCCGGACGCTGATACCCACCGTGTCGGCCGCTTCGGGATGCTCGCCGACTGCTCGAATCCGCAGCCCCCAGGTGGTTCGGTAAAGCACCAGCCAGACCACGAAAACAGAGATGGCTGCTAGATAGGCGAGAATGTTCTGCTCGAAGAGCACGCGCCCGAAGAACGGGATGCTTGCAAGCCCGGGAATCGGGAGGGGCTCGAGCACCGGCGCGGAGTTGTACTTCAGAGATGCCGGCTCCACCAACTGATCAAAAAGGAAGCCCGTGACGCCGACCGCCAGCAGGTTGAGCACGACACCGAGCACCACCTGGTTGACCAGATAGTTGATCGAGAACACAGCAAGTAATGCAGCCATGACAAGGCCTGCCAGCACTGCAGCGATCAAGGCCGCTGGCACCGACGAGGTCAGGCTGCCTACGATCGCCGCGGCGAATGCCGCCGAGAGGAACTGGCCCTCGATCGAGACGTTGACAATTCCTGAGCGTTCGCACAACACCCCGCAGAGTGCACCGAAGACCAGTGGCGTGGCTAGTGACAGAGTGCCTGCGAACTGGTTGCTGACGGGAAAGGGCAACTCACGTCCAGACGCTGCCCAAGTCAGGAAGCCCATAACGACCGCCAGACCGGCCACAGCCCCCGCCAGCACCGGCCATCGCCCCCGCAGCGAGCCGGACAGGTAGCCGACCGCGGCGGCGAGGCAGAGCAGCCCGCAGACGAGGACCGTGGTAAAACCAGGCACGGTCACAGTCGGCAGTTGCACCTCATCAAATGCGTCGGACAGCGCAAATCGGGCACTGCCATCAGTGGATGCGAGGCCAACCAGGAGCAGCACCCCAACGCCCGCGATGAGGATGCCCGTGGAGATACGTTGGCGGCGCCTCCCAGGTGTTTCGAGCGGAGCCGCTTCGGGACGCGACGCGGTCCGATCGACGGTGTCGATGCTCACGCGAGTCCTCCCTCAGGAACCGGACCAAACGCCCGAGTCTTGCGAGGCTTGAGGAACGGCACGATCTTGGTGACAAGCGCGGGCGCCGCGACGAAGAGCACAATCAGCGCCTGCAGCACGGTTGTCAGGGTGAGCGGCGTCTGGGCAACGCTCTGCATCGCCAGACCGCCGGCATGCAGCGCGCCGAACAGCAAGCCGGCCAGTACGGTGCCTAATGGCTTGGACTGGCCGAGCAGGGCGACGGTGATTGCGTCGAAGCCAATCGACCCCACGATCCCGAGTGAAAGCGGCACCGGCAGTCCCGAGGCGCTCGGGCCTAAAGCCGCCTGAACACCCGCGAGGCCTGCCAGCGCACCTGCCAGGAACATGGTGATGATCGTCGTTCGGGCCACGCTCATCCCGGCGGTTGCAGCAGCATGTGGGTTCGCACCCACAGCACGGATGGCGAAGCCGATGGTCGAGCGGTCCAGGAGCCACCAGACCGCTACCGCGGCGAGCAAGGCCAGTAAGAAGCCCAGGTGCAGTTGACCGCCCTCAAGCCGTGGCATCGTGGCGTTCCAGTCCACGATGGGAGAAATCGGGTCGGTCCGGCCCGGCCGCTGAAAGGCCGGGGTAGTAAGCAAGTAGGCCAGCAACCCGAGGGCGATGTAGTTCATCATGATCGTCACGATGACCTCGTGTGCACCGGTCTTCGCCTTCAGCCAGCCAACGATGCCGCCCCAGAATGCGCCGCCGAGCAGCCCACCCAGAATGGCCAGGAGCAAGTGAATGCCGGGCGGTAGGTGCCAGGTGAAGCCGATG
The DNA here is from genome assembly GCA_025923975.1 of Propionibacteriaceae bacterium. Lineage (GTDB taxonomy): Bacteria > Actinomycetota > Actinomycetes > Propionibacteriales > Propionibacteriaceae > Microlunatus. The sequence goes on along the minus strand of JAICEV010000053.1, from coordinate 7,009 downwards.
TATGCAGCGACGATCGCGCCCAGGACGGCCTGGCCCTGGGCGCCGATGTTGAACAGACCTGCGCGGAAGGCCAAACCCACCCCGAGCCCGGCGCAGATCAGTGGCGCCGCTTGAGCGGTGGTTTCCGTGATCGGCCCATATCCGCCTATCGCACCCTTGATCAACGCCGCGTACGCACCGCTGATCTTCTCCCAGGAGGCGATCAGCGCATCCGAAGGCCGCGCGAAGAAGTAGGCGAACTTGCTGCGGACTTCGGTGTCGGAGAAGATCATCAGCAGTGCGCCCACGATAAAGGCCAGCACGATCGACGCGATGGTAATCAGCACGTCGGACCAAGGGATCACGAGTCGGCGCTTACGCGGTTCAGGACTCATGATGCATCTCTTCGAGGCTGGCCTCCAAGGCCGCGTCCTCCTCAGCCAGCGTGGTACTGGACGCGCTTGCCAATGCCTCTTCGGTCGGCACGCCCGCCATCATGAGGCCGAGGACCTCACGCGAGGTGTCGGGCGGCACGATGCCGACGACGCGACCGCGATACATCACCGCAATCCGGTCGGCAAGGGCAACGACCTCGTCCAGCTCCGTCGAGACGATCACCACGGCCGTGCCGCGGTCCCGCTCTTCGATCAGCCTCTTGTGGACGAACTCAACGGCGCCGACGTCGAGTCCGCGAGTGGGCTGGCAGGCGACCAGCAGAGCCAAGGTCCGGGACAGCTCACGGGCCAAGACGACCTTCTGCTGGTTTCCACCCGACAGTGAGGACACCGTTGACTCGATGGATTGGGTGCGGATGTCGAATTCGTCGACGCGGTGGGCGGCGTTCTGCCTCACCTTTGACAGATCCAGCGCGATTCCGCGCGCGTACGGATGCTCGTCATAGTGGTTCAAGATCAAGTTCTCGGCCACGGTGAAGGTGCCGACGCAGCCATGCTGCTTGCGGTCCTCGGGGACGAATCCGAGACCGGCGTCGATGGTCTCGCTCGGTGTCAGCCCGGTCAGAGGCCTCCCGTCCAGCTGGATCGACCCCTTCAAGACTCGAATCAGGCCGAGGAGCGCCTCGGCGAGCTCGGTCTGGCCATTGCCCTGTACGCCGGCGATGCAGACGATCTCACCGCCGAATACGTCCAGGTCAAGATCCTGCACAGCGAGCGTGCCGTTCGGGCTGGCCACCCAGACACCCTTCAGCGCCAATCGCGGCTCCGGGCTAGGCGAGGCCAGCTTCTTGTCCACGACCAACGTGACGGCACGGCCCACCATGAGCTCTGCTAGGTCGGCCTCGGGATCGGTCGGCTTCGCGGTGCCAACTACCTTGCCGTGCCTGATCACGGTGATCTTGTCCGCGATTTCTCGCACTTCCCGGAGCTTGTGGGTGATGAAGACGATCGCCTTGCCCTCGTCCCGAAGCGAACGCATCACCGACATCAGTTGGTCTGTCTCTTGTGGTGTAAGCACCGCGGTCGGTTCGTCCAAGATCAGATACTTGGCATCGTTGGCAAGCGCTTTCAAGATTTCGACTCGTTGCTGGACGCCTACCGGAAGATCCTCGATCACCGCGTCCGGATCCACATTCAGGCCGTAGCGTTCCGACAGCGCCCGCACGTGGCGCCGCGCCTGAGCCATGTTGAGCAGGCCGGTCGTGCCGTCTTCCCGGCCGAGGATGAGGTTTTCGGCGACTGTGAAGACATCCACCAGCATGAAGTGTTGGTGCACCATGCCAATCCCGGCAGCGATGGCCTCCTTGGGTGTCTCGTGGGCATGGTCGACGCCCTCGATTGAAATCGTGCCGTCGTCGGGCTGCAGCAGCCCGTACAGCACGTTCATCAGCGTTGTCTTGCCTGCCCCGTTTTCCCCAAGCAGACAATGGATTTCACCAGGGGTAATGTCCAGGTCGATCGAGTCGTTGGCGACCAGGTCGCCGAACCGCTTGGTGATCCCCCGCAGCCGAAGGCCAGTTCCGACCGCGGGGGGCGAGCTCGGTGTCACCTCTCAATCATGCCGACGGCTGGGACTTGGACTCGATTGTGATCTTGGCGCTAATGATGTCGGCCTTGACCGCGTCTAACTCGGACTTCAGCTCCGCGGGAACCTTGGAGTCGAATTCGTGGAACGGCGCCAGGCCGGTGCCGTCATTCTCCAGAGTGCCGACGTAGGGCTCATTGGAGAATGAGCCGTCCTTCGCGGCCTTGATTGTGTCCCGTACCGCGACATCCATGACCTTGTTGACACTGGTGATGATGTTGGAGCAGTAGGTCTCAGCGCTCACGCAACCGTCGGTGTCCACCCAAATGGCATTGACCTTGCCCCCGCTGGCCTTCGCGGCCTGCAACGCGCCAAGGCCTGCTGGGCCGGCGACCGGGAAGACGATGTCAGCGCCCTGGCTGATCAAGCCTTCCGCCGTACGCTGCCCGCCTTTGATGTCATCGAAGTCACCGGTGAACTGTCCATCCTGCTTGGCTGCATCCCAGCCGAGAACCTGCACATCGGTGCTCTTCTGCTTGTTGTAGTAGTCCACGCCTTGGCTGAAGCCATCCATGAAGATCGTGACGGTTGGAAGCTTGACGCCGCCGAAGGTGCCGAGCTTCTTGGTCTTCGTCATGCCGGCCGCCAGGTACCCGGCAAGGAAGCTCGACTGTGCCGTATTGAAGAGCAGCGGCTTGAGGTTGGTGACAGCCGGGTAGGTCTTCGGGTCATTGTTGTCGACAATGGCGAACTCCACATCGGGATTCTTCTTGGCGGCGGCAAGCGTGTCATCGCTCAGCAGGAAGCCCGCGGTGACGATCATGTTGCAGTTTGCATCAACCATGGACTGGATGTTCTTCGCGTAGTCGGCGGTTGAGTTCGACTCCACCTGACCGGTCTCGATGCCGAGCTCGGCCTTAGCGTCGAGCAAACCCTTGTGGGAGTTCTGGTTGAAGGACTTGTCGTCAAAGCCGCCGTCGTCGGAGACCATGCAGGCCTTAAAAGCTGCGCCACCCGCGGTGGGGCTCGGGCTTTCGGCTGGAGGCGCCGACGCCCCACCAGTTCCGGGAGCCTCAGCGCAGCTGGTCAGAGTCAGAGCAGCCGCGCACACGAGCGCGCCAGCCAACCTGAGTGATTTCTTCACGTAAATGCCTCCTCGGCAAAAGAGTCACAACTTTTTATTGCCCCGACCGCCTCGAGCTACGCATTCCGCCTTGGTCGGGTCTGGGACCGACTCTAACTCCGACCATGAAGTTCTGAAGGTCGCCAGCGGAGAAAGGGCGCGGTACCAGTTTCGGAGCTACCAGGCGGTGCCGGGGAGCCTCCGCCTAGATCGCCGCTCGCTCGAAGGTTGTCGCTACCTCAGTCAGTAACTCGAGGCCGACCGGGATGCACGCCTCATCCACTACGAAGGTTGGCTGATGAATGTCAGGGCAGATCTCTCCTGGAGTACGTACGCCGAGCCGCGCCAGCGCGCCCGGTACCTGCTGCAGCATCCACGAGAAGTCCTCGCCCCCCAGGGACTGTTCGGTCGTCGTCACTGCATCGGGGCCGAGCATTTCTTCAGCCGCTCGGGTCAGCCGACGTACGCCGCGCGCATGGTTGACTGCGGGGGGCACTCCGTCGGTGACGGCGACATCCACCTCGACTCCGAACGGCCGGACGATGTCCGCCGCCAGCTCCGGGATGAGCTGCTTGGCTAGCTGCCAACCGGCGGCATCGAGCGCCCGCAGTGTCCCGACAATCTCCCCAGTACGAGGAATGGCGTTCGCGACGGATCCGGAGTGCATGGACCCCCACATCAAGGAGACCCCGCTGCGGGGATCGATCCGGCGGGACAACAACAGCTGGGTCATTGTCGCGAGGGCGCCGAGCGCGCCAATGACGTCCTGGGTCAGCTGCGGTCGTGAAGTGTGGCCGCCAGTGCCGTTCAGGGTGATGTTCACCTGGTCAACCGCAGAGGTAATGGCGCCCACCTTGAGCGCAACCTGGCCAACATCGGTTCGCGGATCGCAGTGCAGGGCATAAATCTCGGTCAGGTCGTGGAGCACACCTCCCTCGATCGCATCGAGGGCACCGCCCGGGCTGCCCTCTTCTGCCGGCTGGAAGATCAGCCGCACCCCTCGGGGGAGCAGGCCAAGGTCCCGAAGCCGAGACAACACGATGCCGACGCCGATGAGGATCGCGGTGTGCACGTCGTGGCCGCACGCATGGCAGACTCCAGGGTTCCGCGAGGCGTAGTCGACGTTCTTGCCGTCGGGGATCGGAAGGGCGTCGATGTCAGCACGCAGTCCAAGCAGACCGGAAGAGTCGTCGTAGCCGCCCGGCAACACGTCGCAGTAGGCACCGGTACCAACGGGCAGCACCTTCGCCACAAGCCCGGCACGCTCCAGCTCGTCGACGATGAGCGCCGTGGTGCGATGCTCGTGATGCCCTATCTCCGGATGGGCGTGAATATCGCGCCGGATGGCGATCAGACGTTCGTTCAGCGCGTCGGCGAGTCGTGAGATCTCGGCGCGTCTGGCTGCATCTATATCGGCTGCGGGCATCTTCAGTTCAGTCTTTCATGACAAACGGTTGCGGGCCCGCAACGCTCACGGTCGTAACACGAGAGTCATGTTCGGGGTTTGTAGACGCCCCAAACATCACGAAGTGCGTCACAGACCTCGCCAACCGTGGTTCGCAGCCGAAGCGCCTCTTTGATTGGTACCAACACATTTCCAGTACCCCGTGCCGCGGCTCGGATCTCTTCCAGCGCGACATCGACGGCAACCTGGTCTCGGCTCGCTCGCAGTTCGGCAAGTCTGGTCGCTTGCGTCACCTCGATCGCCGGATCCACCTGCAGTGGCTCGTACGACGCCTCCTTGTCGAGCCGGAACCGATTCACCCCCACCACAACCCGTTCGCCCGCGTCTATCTGTCGTGCCAGCTGATACGCCGCGCGCTCAATCTCAGTCTTCTGAAAACCTTGCTCGATGGCCGCTACCGCCCCGCCTCGCTCCGCGACAGCTTCCATCAGACGGCGGCTTTCTGCCTCGACGTCATTGGTCAATGACTCGATGGCGTACGAGCCGGCAAAGGGGTCAACCGTCTTCGTCACGTCTGTCTCGTACGCAAGCACCTGCTGGGTCCGTAGTGCTAACCGAGCTGCCTTGGGGGTGGGCAGCGCGATCGCCTCATCGAAGGAATTTGTATGCAGCGACTGCGTGCCGCCCAGCACTGCGGCCAGCGCCTGCACTGCGACCCGCACCAGATTGACCTCCGGCTGTTGGGCTGTTAGCTGCACCCCGGCGGTCTGGCAGTGGAAGCGCAGCATCATTGACTTTTCCTGACGCGCGCCGAAGTGGTCGCGCATCAGCTGCGCCCAAATTCGTCGCGCAGCCCGGAACTTGGCTACCTCCTCCAGCAACGTGGTGCGGGATACGAAGAAGAAGGACAGTCGCGGTGCGAAGTCATCCACCGCCAGACCGGCGGCCAGCGCCGCCTCAACATAGGCAATCCCATTTGTCAGGGTGAATGCGATCTCCTGCGCCGGGGTCGCGCCTGCCTCAGCCATGTGGTAGCCCGAGATCGAGATGGTGTTCCACCGCGGCAGATGATCACGGCAGTAGCCGAATGTGTCACCGACCAGCCGCAGCGATGCGGTCGGCGGAAAGATATAAGTGCCTCGGGCGATGTACTCCTTGAGCACATCGTTTTGGATGGTTCCGGAGAGCTTCGCGGGCGGGACTCCCTGTTCCTCGGCGACCAATTGGTACAGCAGCAAAAGGACAGCCGCCGGAGCGTTGATGGTCATCGATGTCGAGACCTCCGCAAGCGGAATGCCCGCGAAGAGCTCACGCATATCCTCAATCGAGTCGATCGCAACCCCGACTTTGCCGACCTCGCCAGCCGCGATCGGTGCATCAGAGTCGTAGCCCATCTGGGTCGGCAGGTCAAAGGCAACAGAAAGACCCGCAGTCCCCTGCGCGATCAGCTGACGATAGCGGGCGTTGGACTCGGTGGCGGTGCCGAATCCCGCGTACTGGCGCATGGTCCAGGGCCTGGCGGTGTACATGGACTCATGGATGCCCCGCGTATAGGGATAATGACCAGGCTCACCGAGAGCAAGATCAGGATCGAAATCGGCAAGATCTTCAGGCCCGTAGACGGCCTTGAATGGCGTTCCCGACTCGGTCTGTGCACTCACCTGGGAATACTCGCACAAGGGCGGTGTCAGACCCGCACGGAGCTTTGCACCAGAGAGACAGCTGACTCGATCATGCGTGCTGTCTCAGCTTGCCAGTTGGGTTCCTGGCCTCGATACGGACCGGTGGCAAGCGAGACGATCACTCCGGCAGCCCGGAGCCGCAGCTCGGCCGGGTCGACCCTGGTGTCGAAGACCTGCAGCCACAGATTGATCAACCGTGTCAACCCGACAGCCTGTTCGGCGGTCATCCGTTGCATCGTCGACAAGTGCGCGATCATGCAGGCAAGATCATCGGCACGCCGCCCAGGGCCAATCGTGTCGATGTCCAGGACGCCGGTGATCACACCGTTGGAGACGAACAGCTGGCCTTCGTGAAAGTCACCGTGTGTCGGCTCCATGCCGGGCGGCATTGCGGCCAGGCCGCCAGAAACCTGTGCGACCAGCCACCGAAGCTGCGGATCCAGCACCGGGAGTGCGGCGGCGATCATCTCCGCGTACATCGCGACCGCGCCAGTCCACGGTTGCCGATGGGGCAGCTCAACCACTGCAGGGGGCAGGGAGTCGAGCAACATGATCAAGCTCTCGGCGGTGCACGGCATCGCCTCGTCGAAGATCGCTTGCGTCAACGGCCGACCGGGAACCTGGTGAAGCACCAAAATGAAGTCGGCCGTTGCCGCTGCCACGACCGCTGCCGGAAATCGGGCGCGCCGCAGTAGTTCGTGGCGCTGCAAGGTCGGCGTATACGAGGACTCGCGCAGCACCTTGACAAAGAAAGTCTTTGGCCCACTGCTGGTTGTGACCACCGCTTTGAGCACAGCCCGTCGGCGTGGCCGATAGCTGATCATCTCCAGTGCGATATTC
>JAICEV010000052.1 GCA_025923975.1 Propionibacteriaceae bacterium | reverse complement strand
TGCGCTTCTGCTCCTGGGTGAAGTGATCACCCTGCAGGAACAACGCCAGCACCACATCTGCCTGCTTCAGCACCTGGAACCGGTAGATCACGAGCGGGTGATAGTGGAGCAGTAACGGCCGCTTGTCTGCCGGCGTGTTCTTGAGATCCCAGACTTCCCGATCAAGGAAGTGCGCGTCCTGCGGGTTGATCCCGGTGACCTCGTCGTACGGGATCGACATCGCCTCTGCGCATGCCGCCCATTCGGCGATTTCTTCGGCACCGAGTTCGAGCCGCTCCACTACGCGCTGGTACGCCCGAGGATAGTCACGCTGCAACTGACGGAGCAGTTCGGCGGCCTTGGCGAGGTTGAACCGAGCCATGACGTTTGTGAAGAGATTGTCGTTGACGACCGTTGTGTACTCATCGGGTCCCGTCACCCCGTGGATGTGGAAACTGCGGCGGCCGCTGCTGTTCTCTCGCCAGAAGCCGAGGTCCGCCCATAGCCTCGCGGTCTCGACCAGGATGTCCACGCCCTCGCGGTTCATGAACTCCTGGTCACCCGTGGCTGTGGCGTATTTGCACAGGGCGTAGGCGATGTCTGCGTCTATGTGATACTGCGCCGTGCCGGCCGCGTAGTAGGCCGATGCTTCCTCGCCGTTGACCGTACGCCAAGGAAACAGCGCCCCATTCTGGGCTAATTCCTCCGCGCGGCGGCGGGCTGCACCGAGCATGTTGTAACGAAAACGCAGTTCGCTGCGCGCCATCTGAGGCGATGTGTAGGTGAGGAACGGGAGCACGAAGATCTCGGTGTCCCAGAAGTAATGCCCGCTGTAGCCCGTACCGGTCACACCCTTGGCAGGCACCCCGGACTGTTCTGCGCGCGCTGTGGCCTGGGCGACCTGGAACAAATTCCAGCGAATCGCCTGTTGCAACGCCGGCTGACCGTGGACGATGACATCGGACCGTTCCCAGAAGTCGTCCAGCCACTGCCGCTGGGCGGCGAACTCAGGTTCAACGCCGTGCTCCAGCACCCTGTCGAGGGTCCGTCGGCAGCGGTCAACAAGCTCGCGGGAAGGCACACCGCGTGATGTGTGATAGGAAACAACCTTGGCGACCTTGATCGGCTGACCCGGCTTGGCTTGCACCCGATATACCATCTTCCCGGTGTCCTCATCGGCGCTGGTGAAGGTGCGGTAGCCGTTGTCGGTGTAGATCTGATGATCAACTCCAACGGCCAGGGTCATCTTGGAGTTGGCGCAGCGATAGCCGAGGATGATCCGCTGATCTTGCCACCAGTGGCTCTGGGGCTCAAGCACCCGAGTCTCGAATGCTGCACCCTTCCGCGGATCGCCGGCACCCATGGCGGCGGACCGAACATGGTATTCGTCGCGGCCGTCTTGGCGGTTCAGGGTCTGTGAAGAGATCACCACCGGAGCCTCCGCATCCAGCATGGTGACCTCCATGGTCATGATCGCAAGATGGCGCTGAGTAAACGACACCATGCGCGTAGAGGAGACCTTCACGCGCTTACCGCCGGGAGTCCGCCAGATAATCTCGCGACGCAACAACCCGTCACGGAAGTCCAAAGATCGTTCGTAGAATTCAAGATCAGCTACCGACAGCAGCATCGGCTCGTCGTCGACGTAGAGCTTGATCGTCTTGTTGTCCGGGACGTTGACAATGGTCTGGCCAACCCGTGCGAAGCCGAACGCCTCCTCGGCATGCCGGATGGGCCAGGTCTCGTGGAAGCCGTTGATAAAGGTGCCGTGAGCGTAGGTCTCCCGGCCTTCTTCGACATTGCCGCGCATGCCCAGATAGCCATTGCCGACAGCGAACAGTGATTCGGTGACGCCAAGATCATCAGAGCTGTACTCGGCCTCGGTGAATCTCCATTCATCGATCGGGAAACGGTTACGATCGAGCGGGTCGGCCGCGCTGATCGGGTCGTCGGGACTGCGTCGGGTCATGATGATGTCAGTTCAGCAAGATCGGCAACAACAAGATCCGCACCGGACTCGGTGAGCCGCTGCGCGCCGACGCCGCGGTCGACTCCGACGACTAGGCCGAAGCCGCCGGCCTGGCCTGCCTGGACTCCGGAGACGGCATCTTCGAAGACCGCGGTGCGCGCGACTGGTACGCCGAGTTGGTCGGCGGCGGCAATGAAGGTGTCAGGAGACGGCTTACCCCGGAGGCCTTTCTCCGCGGCGACGTTACCGTCAACGACGACGCCGAATCGTGGGCGCAAGTCGGCAGCCTCCAGCACCGCAGTCGCATTACGCGACGATGTCACGACCGCGACCTTGGTTCCGCGCTCGGCAAGATGATCAAGGAGTTGTACCGACCCTGCGTAGGGTCGCACGCCCTCTTCTCGCAATAGTGCGATGAAGAACTCATTCTTCCGATTGGCGAGTCCGCAGACGGTCTCGACATTGGTACCGTCGCTGGGATCACCCTCGGCGAGCTGAACGCCTCGCGACGCGAGGAACGCGCGGATCCCGTCATAACGTGGCTTGCCGTCGATGTAGTTGAAATAGTCGCTTTCGACGTAGGGCTGGTCGATGCCCCGCTTCGCGAGGAAGTCGACGAAGAGCTGCTGCCACGCCCGCATATGCGCCCCTGCGGTCGGGGTCAGCACGCCGTCCAGATCGAACAGGGCGGCGTCGTACTCATGCCAGTTCACACCATGAAGATTAGAGGGTGCCGAGCATCGCCGCGGCATAACGCCGAAGAGCGTTCGCCCACCGCAGAACGTTCGCGATCCCAGCGTGATCAAAGCGTAAGGTCAGGTCGTGGGCACCCCCTTTGAATCGGATCCTGTGCTGGTGGAGGTCGTCCGCAACGGCTTTGTTGAAAGCGTCCATCGAGGGCGTGTGGCCATCACCAATCCCGACGGCAGTCTGGCCTCATCCGTCGGTGCTGATTTTGCGCCGATGTATCCCCGTAGCGCGAACAAACCGCTGCAAGCGGTCGGCATGTTGCGGGCTGGCCTTGATCTTGATGGCGAGCTGTTGGCGTTGGTCTGTGCGTCACATTCTGGCGAAGCCTTTCAGCTCGATGGGGTACGGCACATCTTGGCCATGTCGGGACTTGATGAGTTCGCATTGCAGATGCCGGAGGAATGGCCGCTAGATCAGCAGGCAAGGGAGGACGCCATTCGCATGGGTGTGGCGAAGTCTTCGCTTGCGATGAACTGCTCGGGAAAGCACGCCGGAATGATCAGAACCACTGTTCTGAACGGCGGAGATATCGCGACCTACCGCGATCCTGATCATCCGACGCAGCTGGCGGTTGTGCAAGCTATCGATGATCTTGCTCAGGAGCAAGCGACCAATCTTGCGATTGACGGCTGCGGCGCACCGCTGTATGCCATCTCGCTCTATGCCCTGGCTCGCGCGTTTGGGCGCATTGCCAGTGCATCTGACGGCGCCGAGCAGCGCGTGGCGACTGCGATCAGGAGCTATCCAGAATATGTGTCAGGCAGTCGGCGTGATGAGTTGGAGCTGCACCGCGCGATTCCTGGTCTAATGGCGAAAGCGGGCGCTGAGTCGGTCTACGCGGTCGGGCTCCCGGATGGCCGCGGCGTGGCGATCAAGATCAGCGATGGCGCCGCCCGCGCCCGTCCCGTCGCTATGGCCGGCGTACTCCAGCGGCTCGGATTTGATCATGAAACGCTGGCCGCCCAAGCCAGCGGTCCGGTACTCGGTGCCGGAGAACGAGTGGGCGAGATCCACCCCTGTAAAGAGACCTTGGCCGAACTCGGCAGCTAGCTCCCTCTCCCGGACCTCCTGCTTGCTTGTCGGAAACGCACGTGCACGTGTACGTGCGTTCCAGTCAGAGGGTGGGGCGTACGTGGAGGCCGATGTCGGGATCAACGAGAGGCTCCTGTGCCGCGGCGATACCTTCAACGGTCAGCGGCGCCTCAACGGGCGTGCTGCGCTTGATCAGGCCCAATGCAATCGGGCCAAGCTCGAAGTGCCGCGCCGATCCGCCTACGAAACCCACGGCCCGGCCATCGAGCTCCAGCTCAGCTCCCGGGGCAGGCAGGGCATCGACGCTACCGTCCAAGTGCAGCTGCACCAGCCGGCGCGGTGGCCGTCCGAGGTTGTGGACCCTGGCAATAGTCTCCTGACCTCGATAGCAACCCTTATCCATGTGGACGGCCACACCGAGCAGACCGATCTCGTTCGGGATAGTGCGGTGATCGGTGTCGAGGCCGATCCTGGCTACGCCCGCAGCAATGCGACGGGCCTCGAGTGCCCAGGTGCCAGCTCGCGGACCGCGGCTCATCACGTCGCCGAGCCGCTCGCGTGCTACAAACAGCTCTCGGCCAGCCAACGAGTCGGGACCGATTCGAACCAGGTGGTCACTGCCCAGCTGTCCAGCAGACCACACCACCGCGTAATCGCTGCTTCTGTCGGCAACCTCGACGCGCATCAAGAAACGCATTCCGTCGAGCCAGCTGACCAGTGCTGGGGCCGCGCCTGGTTCGGTATGTGCCCAGAAGGTCTCACCGTCATCGACGCCATACATCGCGTGCTCGATGTGACCGTGCGGCGACAGCACCAGCGTCGTTACACCACGACCGGGCTCGAGTCCCTCCAGATACTGGGTGGTCAGCGAGTGCAGCCAACTCAGCCGGTCGGGTCCAGACACAGTGATCACGCCGCGGTGCGAGAGATCAACGACTGCTTCGCCGGCGGCCAGCAGCCGCTGCTCACGCATCGGATCGCCGTAGTGCCAGGGCACACCGACATCTGGCCCGGTCTCAGCAACCACGGCTGTCATGGTCGTTTCAGCACTCCCGTCGATGCATTTCTTCCCGTACATCTGCCATCGTAGAAAGGTCTCTGACGACTTGCTGATCGCGGGGCAGCGGCGGGCTCAGCGACAAGCGCTCGAGTTCACCCTCCGTACCCTGTTGTCGTCGATCCGGATGGCAACCGAGGTCGCATTGTCAGCCTCGTTTGTCTCCGCCAGCCGATCCAGTGGGTCGGCCTTGAGGTCGAGGCAGAGGACGTCTGAGTCCACATTCTCCGGCACGCGCAGCCATTGTCCGGACAGGTCCGCCTTGTAGAGGTCCACCCAACCTGGAGAGATTCCCTGCTGGCTGTTCCGGGAGCATTTACCGAAGTGCCGTCGTGGGACGACTACCTGATAGCCACGAACCTTGAGGTTGTCTCGCAAGCAGAAGCTCACCTTGTTCCGTGCAACCAGCGCTTGTGAAGAACCCGCGCGCCTCAGGGAGTAGGACGCCATTGCGTCAAAGTGCCAATGTCTGTGGCCGGGATGGCGGAGCATGCACCCAGTCATCGCGCGCCGGCTTCCCACCCGGTCGCGGGAACGCTGGAATTTCCCATCTCGGTTTGCATCTCGATGCAGCAGCTGGATGGCTTCATGCTGGCCCGACTGGCAATCGCCCCGCGCGCGAGGTAGCAGGTAGAGCGGCCCAGGTCCGACGTTGGCCAGCGAGGCGGCGAACCGCAGCCGCCGAGTATTTCCAACAACCTCTATTTGAAGATCACTCGCATTCAGACTCCTCATGTTGGGGAGCAGCAGCGGAGGCGGCGGAGGGACCGTCCGGGTTGGGGATGGCGCTGGCGTCGGTTGGGTGGCACTCGCTATGACGCCGCTGGCCGAAGGGTTGGTGACGTTCGAGGCAGGTGGTTGGCGATCGTCGACCGCAAGCACAACTCCCACGGCGCCGACAGCCAGCGCCGCAGCGGTCCCGGACGCCGCGATCGCCACCCGGGTTGCCCTACCCACCTCTGTCACGGTACCGACGCCACTCAAGCGAGTCCAGAAATTGGGCCAGGCTTGTGCATCACTGTTAGATCAAGATCTCTAGTGCCCAACCGCTCCCGGGAAGTTGATCAAACTCGGCGCAGCCGGCCCCACATATGGGTCTGCAGACTGTGCCCGTGCGCAGCCTTATCGAAAGTCCACAACAAGTCCCCGGCAACATTGCCGTACAGTCGCTGGCCCGCCGCATACTCTTCCGCGGATGCGGTACGCACCACCGCGTCGGTCACTAATTCGATCTTGGGTCCGATGATCGATCCGTACCACACCTCGGCGTAGCCGGCTGGGTGACACATCACGACCTCTAGACCGCCATCGTCCTGTGGCCGCCAAAAACCGGTCTCCATGTCGAGCGGCCGGATCGCCAGCCCTTGATCATCAACCTCAAAAATCTGTGACAAGTAGTGCAGGTAGTTCCCGCCATTGTGTGCGAAGTCGATCTGCTGCCCGAAGTCGTAGTCCTCGGTGCCCGGATACGTTGCCTTCCCGCTGCCCTCCCAGCGCCCGATCATCCAGGCGATTGGCATCAGACCTGGATGTAGATCCGCCGGGAGCTCATCTGACATATCCTCAGCCGCCGAAACGCTTCATCGTCTGCGAGCGACGACGAAGTAGGCGGATTCCGAGCGCGATGCGCGAGCGGCTCGAATAAGGAGCCGGACCAGCAAGATCAGCAGCAGCACACCGAGAGCGGCGATTCCGCAGATCAGCAGCACCGCGAAGGTGAAGGACAGCGACATGGCTGGGAGTCTAGTCGGACACCGCATCCTCGCCTTGCGACTCGACCAGTCTGCGTTCCATGATCGCGCAGGCCGTCACGTAGGTTTTGCCCCCCGCCACGGGCCAGCTGTCGAGCGTCGCTCCCACCTCGGAATACCCCAAACGTTCATAAAGCGCCCGAGCGCCGGGGTTATCGTGCTCAACTAGCATCCTGGCCAGTGGCCGACCATGATCGATGATCTTGTGCTCCAATGCGCCGATCAGCTCAGCTCCGGCTCCCAGGGATTGGAAGCGTTCGTGCACCGCAAGCATCCAGATGCTTCCGGCATCATCCGACGGTCGGAAGTCCACGCCTCCCATGGCGATTAGCCGGTCGTTCGGCAGGCAACCCACTAGCAACGCAATGTCACCGGCGTACGAAGCCTCTAGGGCCTCAGCTACAGCGCGGATATGCTCTGACCCGCCCGACCATTCCAGATCGCTCAGGTCGGCTGCTTCAAGATCACGAAAACTCAGCCGCACATCCATGGGCCACACTGTGCCAGGTTACGGTGAGCACCATGCCCCGTTATCTCATTCTTGGTGCAGGTGCGGTTGGTGGTGCCCTCGGCGGTCGGCTAGCACTGGTCGGACGCGAGACTGTCCTAGTAGCCCGCGGAGATCATCTGGCAGCCCTGCGAGATCGTGGCCTGCGGTTGCGTACGCCGGACGAAGACGTGATCCAATCCCTGCCGGTGATCAGCGGACCGCATGAGCTCAAGCTAAATGTTGACGACATCCTGATTCTGGCGACCAAGACGCAGCAGGCAAACGAGGCGCTGGTGACTTGGACTGACGTCCCAGTGCATCAGAACGCTCGGCCGGTTGGCACGGCGGGCGAGCGGCTGCCGATTTTCATTGCGCTCAACGGGGTCGCGGCGGAAGCGATCGCGCATCGATACTTTCGTCGGGTCTATGGGGTCTGCGTCTGGATGCCGGTCGTGCATCTCATCCCTGGAGAAGTGATCATTCGCAGCACTCCTCGATCCGGAACGCTCCATATTGGCCGGGTGCCTGCCAGTGCTAATGATCATGATCAGACACTGCAGCAGGTTGCCACCGATCTCCTCACCGCCAACTTCGACGTCTCTCTTCCCGACGACGTAATGGCCTGGAAGTATCGCAAGTTGATCAGCAACATTGGCAACGTCTTTCAGGCGTTGGTTGCCAACAACGGAGATTGGCGTCCACTGGTCGACGATGCTGAGGCAGAGGCGCGTCGAGTGCTCGATGCAGCCGGAATTTCCTACATCAGCGAGGCGGAAGAGACCGCCGCACGGGCGGCCGGCTTCACCATGAAACCGGTACCTGGGGTGCCTCAGTTTCTCGGTGGATCGACCTGGCAGTCCTTGCACCGCGGTACCGGAAACATCGAAACTGACTATCTCAATGGCGAGATCGTGATGATCGCGCATCGCCTCGGAATTGGAGCACCGATCAACCAGCGCCTGGCCATACTGGCTCGGCAGGCTGCCGCCACTGGTGCCAAGCCCGGCGACCTGAGCGCAGGGCAGTTGGCCGACCTTCTCCAGCAGCAGTGACGGCTAATAGACCAGCGCCTGGACATTGTGACCGAGCGCTGCCTCGACAAAGCTGGCAGCGCCTTGGATTGTTGCTGACTCGACGAGGTCAGACTCGCCGAGCTCGCGCCGCGCGGCGCATTGGGTGCATACCGTGATGGCGCCTCCGAGCCTGACGGTCTCCACCAACTCGGCGGCCGGCGTCGCATACGGAAGGTTCAGATCGGGCTGTCGCCCGGGAACGGCAAACCATACTGCTTCGCCGGTCAGCCAGACCGACACCGAGGCCCCGGCGGCGACGCCCATGGCCGCGACCATCCATCCCTGGTTCGTCCGCTCGGCCGCCTCGGCGCCGCAGGTGATCTTGATCAACAGCGAGCGTGGTGTCATTTCGGTGGACATGGCCGACATTGTGGCAGAGGGTATCGCTGTGTTGATCACAAGATTCGCGGGGCGGGCGCCTTGGGAAGCCAGGTACGGCTATTCGCGGGTGGTCGTGGCAGGAGATTGGGCGCTGACCGCTGGGACGACAGCGACAGGTCTGGATGGGGTGCTGCATCCCGGTGATCCATACCGGCAGACCATGGCAGCCTTCACGATTGCGCTCGAGGCTCTGCAGGCAGCCGGAGTGGCATTGGAGCAGGTGGTACGTACCCGGATGTATGTCACCGACATCACGTCACAAACCGAAGTCGGACGAGCACACCAGGAACTGTTCGGCCATATTCGGCCGGTAACGACCATGGTCGAGGTGGCGCAGCTTGCCGATCCTGCCCATCTGGTTGAGGTGGAAGTCGAGGCGTACGTCGCGAGTTGAGAATCTCTATCTCCCCAGATGTAAGACTGACTGCCGTGATCGAGCGATTGCGAATCTAGCGATGCGTTTGGTGGTTCAGCGGGTGACGTCAGCCCGAGTTGAGGTAGCCGGCGATGTTGTCGGTGCGATCGACCGGCCTGGCCTGGTCATCTTGGCCGGAGTTACCCATGATGATCAGCCCGCCGCTGCAGAGCGGCTGGCTGAGAAGATATGGACGCTTCGCATCCTCAAGGGCGAGAAATCTGCCCAGGAGGAGAACGCACCGATTCTCGTGGTCAGCCAGTTCACCCTCTACGCGGACTTCCGCAAGGGCCGCCGCCCGTCGTGGAGCGCGGCAGCCCCACGGGCCATCAGCGAGCCACTCGTCGAGGCATTCGTCTCCTCACTGCGCCTACTGGGCGCCGAGGTCGCGACCGGCATTTTCGGTGCTGACATGCAAGTCACCTTGACCAATGACGGCCCAGTAACCCTGATCCTTGACTCACAAAGTTAAGCCAGCTGCCCCGCTCGCGCTCGGCGAGCGTCGGGATCGCGCCGCCGACGATTGAGAAGCGATGAGCGAAGCGCCCTTCGACAGGCTCAGGGCGCAGGTCCTCGCCTATTACCGCCTGAAGCGACCAACTTCAGATTCGAGTGTCAGGAAGCCTCAATGTCGATGTCGATCTCCTTGACATTGCCGCGTGCCGCGACGACCGCGTGATCAAGCGTCTTCGCGCCCGGTGCCAGAGTCCGGAGCGTCCAGTTGCCGTCAGCGGCAAAAAAACGGAAGTGGCCGGTCGCCGATGTCGGGACTTCTGCGGTGAACTCGCCGCTCGAGTCGAGCAGCCGCACGTACGCCCCCGAGACTGGATTCCCGCCGCGCAGCACGCGGCCCTGAATCACGGCTTCCTTGGTAACGTCCACGCCGGCCAGACTGAGTCCGCCCTTGGTTGCTGCGCACATGATCTTCTCCTTTGATCTGACTGAATGGTCAGGCCCTGAATGATTAACCGGCGCCGGGTTCGTCACCGACGGCGACCGGCACACCGACGAGCGAGCCGTACTCGGTCCACGAGCCGTCGTAGTTCTTCACGTTCTGCTGCCCGAGGATCTGATGCAGAACGAACCAGGTGTGTGCGCTGCGTTCCCCGATCCGGCAGTAGGCAATGATGTCTTTGTCCCAGTTCAGGCCCGCATCGCTATAAAGCTCCTTGAGCTCATCGTCGGACTTGAAGGTGCCATCGTCATTGGCTGCCTTGCTCCAAGGAACATTGACTGCGGTGGGAATGTGACCGCCACGCTGCGCCTGCTCCTGGGGCAGGTGAGCTGGTGCAAGTAGCCGGCCGGCGTACTCGTCCGGGCTGCGGACATCGACCAGGCTCTTGCTTCCGATCGCCGCGACGACCTCGTCCCGGAAGGCCCGAATGCTGAAGTTGGGTTCCGTCGCTGTGTAGCTTGTGGCCGGTCGGGTGACCGTTTCACTGCTCAGGTCACGGGCGTCCAGCTCCCACTTCTTGCGTCCACCGTCGAGCAGCAAGACGTTCTCGTGCCCGTACAGCTTGAAGTACCAGTACGCATACGCTGCGAACCAGTTGTTGTTACCGCCGTAGAGCACGACGGTGTCATCGTTGCTGATGCCTCGCTCGGACAACAGCTTCTCGAACTGCTCTTTGTTGATGAAGTCACGACGAACCGGATCCTGGAGATCCTTCTTCCAGTCCAGTTTGATCGCGCCAGAAATGTGACCACCGTCGTACGCGGTGGTGTCTTCATCGACCTCGACAAGAACGATGTTCTCGTCGCCGACATGCTCTGCGACCCAATCAGCGTCGACGAGTACTTCTTGCCTGCTCATGTGGTGTCTTCTCCTGGTGTGTTTTGTGGCTAGACAGCCGAGGGTGAGGGTACGGATGTAGGCGTACGGAGGGCGGGATGAGGCGTGGCCGATAGCGAGCCCAACAGGGTCAGACTCGAGACGACAAAAGAGCGCGCGCCTCTACATTCGCCGAAGCTGACACAAGGACGAGCGCATCCGGCCGTGGTCTACAGCACGCCGGCGGGTGAGCGACAGCGCCCACGCGTTCGTCGAAGTCACGAGGAGAAGACTAGAGGTGGGTTTACCTCCGGCCCAACAACCTGTATCAGAATACGAGACTGCATTCCAAATGGTGGTCAAAAGCCAGTCAGCGGCCACCTCGATTAGACCTCGTCATGTTTTCGTTATCGTGATTTTGGCCACATGGGTAGCGCATCGAATCCGTTTCGTGCGCGATCTTGCACCATTGCGCGCCGCCGATCGAAGCTGATCGAAACTATTTACCGCCCGCGAAGGGCGGCAGAACCTCAACTCTTACGGGCGCTGCGAGTAGCCGCTCGAGATCTTCCTGATGAGCGGTAAGTCCCTCAATGAGTACCGAACTTGCCGCAATCACCTTGTCGAAGTGCGGATCAGACCGCTGATCGCAAGCTAATCGGAGTGCTTCGGCGACTGATCGGGCCTTGATTTCCTCCTCAGCCACGCCTGCTGCAGCTTTGGCCCCTGCCCAGTAATGAAGGGAAACGGACACCATTGCGTTAGTCTCAAGCATGCGTTCAGGCCATTTCTCCGAGCTGGGCTGAAGGCTAGTACCGGCAATCCCCGAAGTGAGGAGACCGATATGGCCACCTTGCTGCTGCTAACCAACGATATGCATTCGTCCGCGGAAATACTGCCCGCGCTGGAGCTCCTTCCTCATCAAGTCAAAGTCGCCCAGGCAGAAGCTACAGCGCTGCTGGATGCACCTGCTGCAGACGTGATCTTGCTTGATGCCAGGCGGGACCTGGTCGGCGCCCGATCACTATGCCGGCTCATCGAGACGACCGGCAAAGAGGCTCCCCTGCTTGTTATCGCTAACGAGGGCGGGTTGGCCGCGCTGTCGGCCGACTGGGGGTTCGACGATCTGCTGCTTGCAACGGCCGGGCCTGCCGAGGTGGACGTGCGCCTCAGGCTTGCCATGAGTCCGACGGTCGCAACCAATGTCGACCCAGTGATCCAGTCCGGCAATATCGTGATCGATGAGGCTGGTTACAGCGCCAAGCTCAACGGCGTGCAGCTCGATCTCACCTACACCGAATTCGAGCTCTTGAAGTACCTCGCGCAACACCCGGGACGGGTGTTCAGTCGTCAGCAACTGCTGAGCGACGTCTGGGGGTACGACTACTACGGCGGCACGCGCACCGTCGACGTTCATGTGCGGCGACTGCGCGCCAAGCTAGGCCCCGAAAATGAGTCGGTCATTGGCACTGTTCGCAACGTCGGATACCGGTTCGTCACGCCCGTCGAGGAGTCAGCGCGCGCCACTGGCTAGTGCCAGGCGGTACCTCAATCGTTGCGGGAGCGGGACTTCTCTTTGAGTCGTCGAATGTGCGCTGGGAGGGTTCCGGGAGGGCCACTGGGACGCAGAAACTGCACTCCGGCGAGTACCTGAGCAGCGAGGACAAAGAGCAAGGTGACTCCCAGCAGAACAGCCGATGCGGACGACCAGCCGGCTGCAGCGCTACCTGCCATGGTGGTGAAAAGTGCGGCCAATGCCACCGCGTACGACATCAGGTGCGCGATCCAGGAGAGCTGCGTCTCAACACGCAGATCCGGTACGCGCTTGCCGAGCCAAGACGCCATCGCACGCCGCCAGACAACGACCTGGATAACACAGATGATCAGCATCAGACCCGCGGAGACGAGCGCACCCACCGCCCAGGCGAGGCCGGGCCCGGCCCCGGCGAACGACGGGAACATGATGACTGCCGCAGCGGCTGCGATCACCGAAAGGAGCGCACACGCCGCCCCGATTTGTGTGAGTCGCAGGTGAGGCGCCATTCGAGCCGCGATCGCTGGTTGCGCGGTGTCGCCGTACGCAGCGACCTGCCGCGACGGGTCTTCATCGTGGCTCATGCTCGCAGCATAAGACGGTGGGGATCCCGGGGAGTTCACCGCGCCCAGGATCGCGCGCCGCTGTCCTGGACGAATGAACGAGCAGACACGCTCTTCGTCTGCGAGTGAAAGAGGAAGGCAGCGGCTTCAAAGGGCAGAGCCCCATGGG